>NZ_KV796718.1:0-2726 GCF_001809235.1 Corynebacterium sp. HMSC072A04
TGCTTGTGTGTTGTTGTTAGGTGAAGTGGTGTGGAAACGCCTACCGTAGAGGGTGATAGTCCCGTAGTTGAAGGCTTCGATGCATTAGTTGTTGGGTTGCCCGAGTAGCAGCGGGCTCGTGGAATCTGCTGTGAATCTGCCGGGACCACCCGGTAAGCCTAAATACTCAGTGTGACCGATAGTGTATGAGTACCGTGAGGGAATGGTGAAAAGTACCCCGGGAGGGGAGTGAAATAGTTCCTGAAACCATGTGCTTACAATCCGTCAGAGCACTTTTTATTGTGTGATGGCGTGCCTTTTGAAGAATGAGCCTGCGAGTCAGCGGCATGTCGCGAGGTTAACCCGTGTGGGGTAGCCGTAGGGAAACCGAATCCTAATGGGGTGTTGTTAGTGGCATGTCCTGGACCCGAAGCGGGGTGATCTACCCATGGCCAGTGTGAAGCAGTAGTAAGATGCTGTGGAGGCGCGAACCCACGTAGGTTGAAAACTGCGGGGATGAGTTGTGGGTAGGGGTGAAAGGCCAATCAAACTCCGTGATAGCTGGTTCTCCCCGAAATGCATTTAGGTGCAGCGTCGCATTAGCTTGGTGGAGGTAGAGCTACTGGTTGGTTGAGCGGGACTACAATCTTAGCAATGTCAGCCAAACTCCGAATGCCATCAATTGTGTTGTGCGGCAGTGAGACTGTGGGGGATAAGCTTCATAGTCGAGAGGGAAACAGCCCAGATCGCCGGTTAAGGCCCCTAAGGGTGTGCTAAGTGGAAAAGGATGTGGGATCGCGAAGACAGCCAGGAGGTTGGCTTAGAAGCAGCCATCCTTGAAAGAGTGCGTAATAGCTCACTGGTCGAGTGGTCCTGCGCCGACAATGTAGTGGGGCTCAAGCACACCGCCGAAGCCGCGGCAAACTTTTTGTTTGGGTAGGGGAGCGTCGTGCATGTGTTGAAGCGTTACCGTAAGGAGGCGTGGAGTGTGTGCGAGTGAGAATGCAGGCATGAGTAACGAATTGGAAGGTGAGAATCCTTCCCGCCGGATGACTAAGGGTTCCTGGGTCAAGTTCGTCTTCCCAGGGTGAGTCGGGACCTAAGGCGAGGCCGACAGGCGTAGTCGATGGACAACCAGTTGATATTCTGGTACCCGTATATCCGCGCCCATGATAAAGCACTGATACTAACCACCGCGGATACGACTTATGTGTTCTTTGAACATGTTGGTTGTTGATGTCGTGGGGCCTGATGTGTGGTTCAAGTGATGGGGTGACACAGTGTAGTAGCCATGCCGCTTAGTGGATTGTTGGTGTAAGCGTGTGAGGTGGTGTGTAGGCAAATCCGCACACCGTGTAAGCCTGAGGCGTGATGCGTAGCCCAATTGGGGTGAAGTTGGTGATCTAGTACTGTCGAGAAAAGCCTCTAGCGATGTGGATGTATGGCCCGTACCCTAAACCGACACAGGTGGTCAGGTTGAAAATACTAAGGCGTTCGGGTGAACTGTGGTTAAGGAACTCGGCAAAATGCCCCCGTAACTTCGGGAGAAGGGGGACCACACGACTTAAACCAGCCTTTGCGTTGGTGGTGGGTTGTGGGGTCGCAGAGAATAGAGGGAAGCGACTGTTTATCAAAAACACAGGTCCATGCGAAGACGTTAAGTTGATGTATATGGACTGACGCCTGCCCGGTGCTGGAAGGTTAAGAGGACCGGTTAGTCACCTTTGGTGGCGAAGCTGAGAATTTAAGCCCCAGTAAACGGCGGTGGTAACTATAACCATCCTAAGGTAGCGAAATTCCTTGTCGGGTAAGTTCCGACCTGCACGAATGGCGTAACGACTTCTCTGCTGTCTCAACCACAGGCCCGGTGAAATTGCACTACGAGTAAAGATGCTCGTTACGCGCGGCAGGACGAAAAGACCCCGGGACCTTCACTATAGCTTGGTATTGGTGTTCGGTTCGGTTTGTGTAGGATAGGTGGGAGACTGTGAAACGTGCACGCCAGTGTGTGTGGAGTCGTTGTTGAAATACCACTCTGATCGGATTGGATGTCTAACCTTGGCCCATGATCTGGGTTGGGGACAGTGCCTGGTGGGTAGTTTAACTGGGGCGGTTGCCTCCCAAAATGTAACGGAGGCGCCCAAAGGTTCCCTCAGCCTGGTTGGCAATCAGGTGGTGAGTGTAAGTGCACAAGGGAGCTTGACTGTGAGACAGACATGTCGAACAGGGACGAAAGTCGGGACTAGTGATCCGGCACCTACTTGTGGATGTGGTGTCGCTCAACGGATAAAAGGTACCCCGGGGATAACAGGCTGATCTTCCCCAAGAGTCCATATCGACGGGATGGTTTGGCACCTCGATGTCGGCTCGTCGCATCCTGGGGCTGGAGTAGGTCCCAAGGGTTGGGCTGTTCGCCCATTAAAGCGGCACGCGAGCTGGGTTCAGAACGTCGTGAGACAGTTCGGTCTCTATCCGCCGCGCGCGTTGAAACTTGAAGAAGGCTGTCCCTAGTACGAGAGGACCGGGACGGACGTACCTCTAGTGTGCCAGTTGTTCCGCCAGGAGCATGGCTGGTTGGCTACGTACGGAAGGGATAACCGCTGAAAGCATCTAAGCGGGAAGCCTGTTTTAAGATGAGGTTTCGTATTTGAGGTCCCCCAAAGACGATGGGGTTGATAGGCCAGACCTGGAAGCACTGTAAAGTGTGGAGGCTACTGGTACTAATAGACCAAAACAAACACACACAC
>NZ_KV796719.1:0-35458 GCF_001809235.1 Corynebacterium sp. HMSC072A04
CTACGTGTCCACGATTTGCGGGCAACCCCACCTGCAGGACGAGGGGATCGAGGTGGGCGACACCATCACCCTCGACCGCTTGGACATCCCCCTCGACGTCATCGGCTTCACCGACAACCAGCGAACCTTCGGCCACGTCGACGTGGCCTACCTGCCGCTAGATATCTGGCAGGAGGTTCACGCCGGCGGGCGCCACGGCGAAGCCGTCAACCCCGAAGCCTACGAGGAAGCATCCGTCATCGTCGCTCGCACAGCGGATAAGCCCGATACCGATGCTCTCACCGAGCGCTCCGGCCTCGACGTTCGAACTCTCAAGGAGAGCTTTGATTCCTCCCCCGGCTACACCGCCGAAATGATGACCCTTTCCATGATCACCTGGTTCCTCTATGTCATTGCCGCGCTCGTTACCGGCGCCTTCTTCCTCGTGTGGACCATCCAGCGCGCCGGCAATATCGCCACCCTTCGCGCAATGGGCGCCACCAAGAGCTTCCTGCTGCGCGATAGCCTCGGCCAAGCGGTGGTCATCCTCCTCGTATCAATCCTCGCCGGCGCACTCATCGCCGTTGGCCTGGGCAGCCTCCTAGAGAAAACGGCTATGCCCTACGCCACCGAATTCAGCGCTGTCATCAATGGCGGTCTCATTCTCTTCGTCGCCGGACTGCTCGGCGCCTTCATTGCCGTCGTCCGCGTTACCCGAACCAACCCCCTCGCAGCCCTAGGAGAAAACCGATGAGCCACGCTTTGGAACTGAAAGACGTCACCGTCAGCTACAGCGACGGCGATTCACACGTTAAGGCACTGAATTCCGTCGATCTCACCGTCGAGGCAGGCGAATTCGTTGCCGTGGTTGGCCCCTCCGGTTCCGGAAAGTCCACACTGCTCGCGGTCGCGGGCGCTTTGACGACGCCCGATTCCGGCCAAGTCCTCGTCGCGGGCGAGGACATCGTGCCGCTGGGTGACTCCGAACTGGCGCAGATCCGCCGCAACCACATCGGCTTCGTCTTCCAGTCCTCTGGCAATCTCCCGTCTGCACTGACGGCGGAGGAGCAGATCGAATTGGCCAGCAAGGTCATCGGCAAGACTGGGCGCTACTCCAGCGCCGAGCTGCTGGAGAAGGTCGGCATGGCGCATCGCGCGAAGCACCGGCCCGGCAGCCTTTCCGGCGGTGAGCGCCAGCGCGTCGGTATCGCGCGCGCACTCGTAGGCGATCCACAGGTGCTGCTCGTCGACGAACCCACTGCTGCCCTCGATCGCACACGGTCCCAAGAGATCGTGGCGCTGCTAGCCAAAGAATGCCACGATTTCAACGTCGCGGGTGTCATGGTCACCCACGACTACGACGTTCTTGGTCACTGCGACAAGGTCTATGAAATGGTCGATGGCCGCTTGACCCCGTCCGCCGAGTAGGCACCAGAATGGAAAAAGAATGCGCAGCTTAACGTAGACTTAGCGCATGCCGAAGATCACTGAAACGACAGTAGCCGAGCACCGCGCCGTCCAGCACCGCGCGGTGCTCGAGGCTGCCGAAAGGTTGATCGTCAACAACCACGGGGCAGTCCCTACCTTGGCGGAGGTCGCTGCGGAAGTAGGCCTTGCCCGCCCCAGCGTTTATCGCTACGTCTCATCCCAACACGATTTGTTGGTGCAGCTGCTTATCCAGGCCACGCAAACGTGGAATGAACAGCTCGAAGCTGCCATGCAGGTGGCCCCTCCAGAGCCGACGGAGCGCATCCATGCTTACGTGGACGCCACTCTCGAACTTTTCCTCCATGGCACGCACGGTCCCCTCATGACCGCCGCGCAGCACTTCCCCCAGGCTTTTGCGGATGAGGCAGTACAGCAGTCACATGGTGGCTTTGCCTCAATCGTTAACGAGTTTTGCCCTGGTGTTTCCAAAGCGGATATCTCGCTGCTCAACGCCGCCATCGTTCGCGCATCAGAATTGGCAGACCGCTCGCCCGAGCAGCTCCCGGGCATAACGCAAACCCTGTACGCCATGGCCAATGTCATCGTGCCACAGCCCTCCGACTCACAATAGAGCGAAGGGCTGCTGGTGGGTTTCTAGCGCTTAGTTTCCTTCGAAACGGCGGCGGAAGTTATCTTCAAGGCGGTTTCCAACGTCACTGCCAGCCTTCTTGGACTGCTTGTTGCGCCGCTTAGCGGATGCTGGTGCGCCGGCGGCAACCAGAGAATCTTCCGAATTTCCGCGCAGCATCCACACACCGGATCCAAACATGACCAAAAAGCCAAGTACGGAGAGGATAACGAACCACAGGGACTGCTGGGCCAACGCGATTCCGCCCACCATCATGCACAGACCGACAACGATTAAGGCCACCCCACGGAGGGTGATGGCACCCGAGTTGCCGCCGAAAGAAGTTTCACCGGACACAGACGCGCCAAAATCAGGATCGTTGGCCAGCAACGATTGTTCAATTTCACGCAGCGCTTGCTGTTCGTGCTCAGAAAGGGCCACAGCGTCCTCCGTAATGATTTGGGTTTAGGTAGTGGAACTGGGAACTATGTTTACTACCTCTATAACGTCAAGGATAGCGAGATAGTTCCCACAAAGACAGTCCATAGTTTTTGGGCATCCCTGCACCCCTGCTACCGGAGCAATCACGCCCTCACTAGGCGGCCAGCCCACCGAAGCCCAGCTCAGATTCGGTCGCGTCCACGTAACGTGTGGCAAGCGCCAAGTACTGGTAGACCGTATCCGCAGCGGGCACCGGATCCATTCCGGAGGCCACGCGCGAGCGCACGCGGGAATAGTCTGTGAATTCTGCGGCCCATTGAGCATCCGCCGGACCGATAAGAGCTACCTGCTCCCATGCAGAGGTAGGCAAGCGCCGACGGCGCGACACCGCAGACGCCGCCACACGCGCGCCCGCAGCACGAAGCGAGGCGCGGTACGCCATTTCAAGAGCGTCCTCGAACCGCCCCTCCGCAGCGCTACGGCGCGCATCCACCAACAGATCCAACGCTTGACCGAGGAAGCGGTCACGGCGCACGCGCTGCATCGCCTCCCTGTTCCGGCCCCGAGCCGCTGCCGTTGCTGAAATTACCTGTGCCATAACCTCTCCTCCTTGGGCTGCTTCCTGAGCTTGTCAATGAAGACTGTGCTGTTGACTTTCTGCTGCTGTTCGCTGATGAGACTCACCGTAAAACCACCTTCGTACATCCACCTCTAGTTTTAGTTCATGTGTTCGATTTAAACAATAGGGATGGGCGATATTTCTTCTCTTTTCGAACACGTACTCTGACTCCATGGCGGTTGGATGTGCAGAAGATAGTTTCTCTGTGCGCTTTCACATGCCTGAAGAATCTGCTGTTATTAGAGATGTGAGTTACACGCTGCGCCGCCTAAGCCCCCAAGAGTTCGCCATTGCTGTCCCGCGCTTGGTGGATATCTACATCGCGGCAATGGGCTATAGCCAGTCAGTGCGCGACGTCTCTATCTCGCGGTGGCGCGCAGATCTCATACGCCCAGGGTTTTCCTGCGTCGCGGCCACCACCGACTACGGCATTGCAGGCTTTGCCTACGGATTCTTTGGCTCTCCGGACACGTGGTGGGACAAACAGCTTCGCCGAGCGCTCACCGCCAGTGGCGGACCGACCCCGGAACAAGAAGACATTCTCCACAACTATTTCGAGCTGGCGGAGATTCACGTGCTGCCTGAAGAACAGGGTCGCGGCTTAGGGCGCGCACTGCTCGAAGCCTTGGCGTGGAACCTTCCCGCGCGCTACATCCTGCTTTCCACTCCGGAAGTTCCCAACGAGGCAAACTCCGCCTTCGGCCTCTACCGCAAGATGGGATTTAGTGATTTCCTTCGCCAGCTCTACTACCCCGCCGATGCGCGCCCCTTCGCCATCCTGCAATCGACGGTGCCGCTGACACCAGCCGACACCGCTTAACCTGGCGGCAAGCCGGCATAGCTACCCAGGTAAAGTAGCAGACGTGACTACACCGCAGATACCTTCCTTGAACGACATCCCCGCAGCCGTGCGCGAGGAGCTTAAGCTTTTCTTGGACAGTCAGCGCGACGCCATCGCGGCCATCGGCTCTCCGGTGGCCGACGCGATCTCCTATTTGGATTCCTTCGTCCTGGACGGCGGCAAGCGCATTCGCCCCCTCTACGCGTGGGCAGGTTTTGTCGGTGCGCACGGGCTCGACGGCACTGAGTCCCCGCAGGCAATGCTCCGCGCTGCCTCGTCCTTGGAGTTCATTCAGGCTTGTGCACTTATCCACGACGACATCGTGGATGCTTCCGATACCCGGCGCGGCAACCCCACTGTCCATCGCGGCGTTGCTGCTCGCCACCGCGAGCTCGGGCTCAGCGGCGACGCTGATTTCTTCGGGCAATCGCTGGCCATCCTCATCGGTGACATGGCCCTGGTCTGGGCGGAAGACATGCTTCAAGATTCCGGCTTGAGCCCCGAGGCGCTGGCGCGCGCCCGCGCACCATGGCGGGCAATGCGCCGCGAAGTCATCGGCGGCCAGATTCTGGACATCTCCCTGGAAGCCGCCGGCTCCGAGGACGCCACGTTGGCGGACTCGGTGAACCGGTTCAAGACTGCCGCGTACACCATCGAGCGCCCCCTCCATCTGGGCGCCGTTATAGCGGGCGCACCCGAGAAACTCGTTGCTGCCTTCCGCGGTTACGGCCAGGACATCGGCGTCGCCTTCCAGCTGCGCGATGATTTGCTCGGCGTCTTCGGTGACCCGGCTATCACCGGCAAGCCCGCCGGAGACGATCTGCGCGAAGGCAAGCGCACGGTTCTGTTGTCGCTGGCCCTACAGCGCGCGGACGCCACCGATCCCGCAGCCGCCGCTGAGCTTCGCCGCCTCATCGGCCAGACGGAGGACCCCGCAGACATTGCCCGCATGGCGCAGATCATTGCTGATTCCGGTGCGCCGGACGTCGTCGAGCAGCGCATCAGCGATCTCACGCGTTCCGGCCTCGATCATCTGCACAACGCGCAGGTTGACCCCGAGGTCACAGCGGTTTTGGAAGAACTTGCTCACAAGTCCACGGCCCGCCGGATGTAGCATGGCTCGCTCCGCATCCACGCGCGTGCCCCTGCGCATTCCCCACCCTCTGCCTCTAGGCATCGGCTCCGCGATCGTCCTTGCGCTCGCCTCCTTCTCCGGCGGCGCGACCCGGAATCGCGGAGGTTTTCTTGAGGCGCTCAACATCAGCTTCCTTGCCTATGGCCACGGCCGCAACATTGGCATGGTCCTCTACTGGGTTGGCCTGTTTGGCCTCGTCGCCGCATGGGTGTTGGCGGGCCGCCACTTCATCGCCCCACAGCTCAAGAACCCGCAACCAGACGGCGCATTGGCAGACATCCGCCGGATGTTGATCTGCTGGGTCACCCCGCTGCTGTGCGCCGCACCGCTGGCTTCCCGGGACGTGTACTCCTACCTGATGCAAGGCGCGATGGTGCGCGATGGTTTCGACCCCTACGTCGAGGGCGCGGCCGTTAACCCCGGTCCCTTCCTGCTCGAGGTCTCTCACGACTGGCGCAACACCACTACGCCCTATGGGCCGCTACACCTGTGGATGGGCAACGGGGTAACCCACCTGGTGGGCGATAACGTTGCTGCGGGCATCATCGTCTACAAGGCAATTTCCGTCCTTGGTTTTGCAGCCATCGCCTGGTCAATTCCACGCCTAGCCCGAAGCATCGGCGGCGATCCCGCCCTAGCACTCTGGTTGGGGGTGGCGAATCCGGTGATGGTTTTGCACCTCATCGGCGGCATGCACAACGAATCAGTCATGGTGGGGCTGGTATCGCTGGGCCTTCTCGCTGCTGTGCACCACAAGTTCCACCTCAGCCTCATACTCGTTGGCGTGGCAGTGTCCCTCAAGGCCACCGCCGTCTTCGCCGCGCCGTTCATCGTGTGGCTCATGCTGCATCACTGGGCGCCGAAGGGAACGAAGCCGCTCAAGCGCGTCGGGTTCTTCCTACTATCCGGCGTTATCGCCGTGGCGGAGGTCGCGTTGGCGGTGGCGGCGATCACATGGGCGTCGGGAAGCTCGTGGGGTTGGCTGTCTCAGATCAGTGGTAATTCTAAGGTCATCAACCCCTTGGCCGGCCCCACCTTGCTTGCCGATATTCTCGTTCCGCTCATCCAGGTCTTCTCCCCCGATACCACCTATAACGGCGTGCTCACCGTGCTGCGCTCGGCCGCGATGCTCCTGATGCTCCTGGGCCTTGTCCTTGTGTGGTGGTGGGGGCGCACGGGCGTGCGCCGCGCCATTGCCGCCACGGCCGCGGCCTACCAGGTGGCGTTCGTCTTCAACTCTGTGACGCTGCCGTGGTACTACGCCTCAGTACTCACGCTCATGGGAACCTTTCGCCCACCACTACCGCTCATCAAGCTCACCACCGGCGCAGCTCTCTTTATTGGTGTGGCCTTCGCCGGCGACGGTAATCACCAGCTCTACAACTGGTTCTGGGTGATTGCCATGGTGGTCGTGGCATGGTTGGCCACACAGTGGATTTTCGATGGTGTTCCACGCACCGCCGCTGAACCAACTGCGCCTGGTGCTGATGCGCCGTCTAAAACGCCGAAGCCTGCGCGCGCCGTATAACCTCCCGCGCGAGGTGGCCGTGCAGCGCGTCGATGGGGCGGCCCGGTAGGGACTCGTCCTCGGTAAAAAGATGCGCCAGGATCTCGTTGTCACCCCAGCCGTTGTCCGAAAGAACAGTGATGACGCCGGACACGTGCTTGGAAATGACGCCCTTGGCATTGAAAAACGCTTCCGGGACGAGGCGCTGTCCTTCGGCGTCCCGCCACGCGATGAACTTCCGGGCATTGAGCAGATCGAAGACGCGAGTAATGGGCAGATCGAGTTTTTCAGCTACCTCTTTAAGCGTCAGCAACTTCTCTCCGGCGAGAAGTTGCGGAAGCTCAGGGTGGGAATTCTCAACGGTGTTCTCAGAATTAGTCACGGACACAACTGTAGCCGGATCACACTTTCGGGCGCCGATCAGCCATACTGGAATCCATGACAAGGCTGAACGTGGGCGACATTCTTGAAGGACGCTACCGCATTGATCAGCCGATCGCTCGCGGCGGCATGTCCACTGTGTATCGCTGCGTGGACATGCGTTTGGGCCGCGCAGTAGCTGCCAAGGTGATGGATGAGCGCTATCACGACGACCCCGTCTTCGTCACCCGCTTTAAGCGCGAGGCCCGCGCGATGGCGCAGCTGAGCCACCCCAATCTCGTCGCCGTGCATGACTTTTCCGCGGATGGTTTGCCCATCTATCTCATCATGGAGCTCATCACCGGCGGCACGTTGCGCGAGCTCCTTGCGGAACGCGGACCCATGCCGCCGCACGCTGCGGCCGGCGTCATGCACTCGGTCTTGGCGGGGCTCAGCGAGGTCCACCGCGCAGGCCTCGTACACCGCGATATCAAACCGGATAACGTTCTCATCACCGATAACCACCGAGTCAAGGTGGGTGACTTCGGCTTGGTGCGCTCCGCAAAGGCGGAGCATGATAGCTCCGGCCAGATCGTCGGTACCGTAAGCTACCTCTCCCCCGAGCAAGTCACTGGCGCGGATATCACGCCGGCTTCCGATGTCTACTCGGCTGGAATCGTCCTGTTCGAGTTGCTGACGGGCACAGTCCCCTTCCACGGTGATACCCCGCTTGCGCACGCCACCGCGCGCGTGCACGCGGATGTGGTGGCACCATCTTCACGCATTGAGGGGGTGCCGATGCTTTTCGACGCCCTCGTGGCCACCGCCACCGCACGTAACCCAGCCGAACGCTTTGCAGACGCGGGTGAATTCCTCGATGCTTTGGATGACGTTTCCCGGGAGCTGCAACTGCCACAGTTCACGGTCCCCGTCCCGCGAAACTCGGCCGCCGCACGTACCGCTGCAGTACCTACAGACTTTTCGGGAACAGACAATACGCGTGTCTTCGAAGCAACCTCTGCAATCCCCTCGCCCGATTCCCCCACGCGTGAAACACGGGCGGAAACCCGCGAGGACGCTTTCCCCCTGCCTGCCGCACCGGTAGACACCCCGGCGCCCTCCCCCGCCGTGCCAGAACCATATGCGGCCGGGGCCGAAGAGGAGCCGGAGGAACGTCCGTTGAGCAACCGCAGCACGGTCGGGCTCATCGGGTTCCTCGTCCTCGTCGGCCTCGCCACCTTGGCTGTCGCCGTGGCCGCCTGGTGGTTTGGATCCGGAGAATACGGCACCTGGCCGATTCTCTGGAGGCCGTACTAGTCTGCGCAGCTAGACGCTGCGCAGACTCTAGTTGCGCAGCATTTCTGCGATGAGGAAGGACAGCTCCAGCGATTGCTGGGTGTTCAGGCGCGGGTCCACGGCAGACTCGTAGCGACCCGGCAGGTCCACGTCCGTGATGTCCTCAGCGCCGCCGAGGCACTCGGTGACGTCCTCGCCGGTGAACTCCAGGTGCACGCCGCCCGGGTGGGTGCCCAGCTCGCGGTGTACCTCGAAGAAGCCCTGAACCTCGTCAACGATCTTGTCGAAGTGGCGGGTCTTGTAACCGTTCGACGCCGTGAAGGTATTGCCGTGCATCGGATCGGACTGCCACACCACCTTGTGGCCGGAGTCCTCCACTGCCTTGATGATCGGGGGCAGCACGGAGCGCACCTTATCGTGGCCCATGCGCGCGATCATGGTGAGGCGGCCGGGCTCGCGGTTCGGGTCAAGCTTCTCCGCGTACTCCACTGCCTGCTCCGGCGTCACGCCGGGGCCAAGCTTGATTCCCACGGGGTTGCCGATGATGGAAGCAAACGCCACGTGGAAGTCGTCGAGACCACGGGTACGCTCACCAATCCACAGCTGGTGCGCGGACAGGTCATAAAGCTTGGTCTCGCCGTTAGAGTCCGTACCCAAGCGCAGCATGGAACGCTCGTAATCCTTCAGCAAGGCCTCGTGGGAGCAGTAAATCTCCGCCGAACGCAGGGTCTCATCCGACACCCCACAGGCGTTCATGAAGGCCAGGCCGTTTTCAATCTCATCAGCCAAGGCCTGGTAGCGAGCACCCGCCGGGGAGTTGGCCACGAACTCTCGGTTCCATTCGTGGAGGCGGTACAGGTCCGCGGTTCCGGAGTGCGTCAGCGCGCGAACCAGGTTCATTGCCGCCGAGGAGTTTGCGTAGGCGCGAATCATGCGGGCGGGATCGTGACGGCGGGATTCCTCGTTGGCCTCCACGCCGTTGACGATGTCACCGCGGTAGTTGTACAGACCGTTGGCATCCAGATCGGAGGAACGCGGCTTGGCGTACTGGCCGGCAATACGGCCCAACTTCACCACCGGAGTGGAAGCGCCGTACGTCAAGACGACGGCCATCTGCAGCAGCGTCTTGATGTTGCCGCGGATGTGCGGTTCCGTGTTGGACTCAAAGGTCTCCGCGCAGTCGCCTCCCTGGAGAAGGAAGGCGTTGCCCAAGGCGACGTCGGCAAGCTTGCGCTTGAGTTCCTCAATCTCTGGAGCCACGACGATAGGCGGGACGGATTCCAGGATCTTTCGCACGTTATCAGCCTGCAGCTGATCCCAGCTGGGCTGCTGCTTCGCCTCGCGGGAAATGGCGTCCTGGAACTTCTCATTGATCCCCTCCGGCAGCGGCGGCAGATCAGGAAGCACTTCTTTGGGAATATCTACTGTCCAACTCACACCCAGTATTTAACCATCTCGGGCCTGTCGCGCGTTAGTTAATGGACTTTTAGGTCACGGTATTAATTCACGATCAGCTCACGCGGTTGCCCCGAGTCAGCGGCAAGTGCTGCTCACAGATGCGAAACTTGGCCAGGTTATGGCGGGCGTCGACCAACGCGTCGTGGTTCCCGTTGGGCACGGGAGGCAGCTTGGGGCGGCCCGCAAACTCCCAGTACTGCTTGAGTTCCCGGGTGTAGCGCGGGAGCCCCTTGGGCAGGCTCGCCATGTCTCCCCACAGCTGGGCGAGCACCACGTGGTCATAAGCCCCGACCCAGGCCCACAGTTCGATGGGGGTGGAGTGGCGGCCCAAGAATTTCAGGAGATCTTCGCGGATGGTCTCGCGCGATTTCCAGACGGGATCCGCCGGGCTCGGGAGTTTATCCAGTACATTGTCGCGCACCCACGCATTGGCCTTGCCCGGATCGAAATCGGTGGATACCGCGTAATACTCGCTGCCGTCTTCTCCGACAATGCCGATGGAGACCAGCTCGATGGTCGATCCGTCCTCGATAAACTCGGTGTCGTAGAAGTAGCGCACGCCCCGTATCCTAGTCTGCTGCCTAGAGGAGCCGTGCCACTGGGGGCCTATACTCAGCTGCGTGAAGAAAGCTCTCTCCTCGCTCCTCCTTCCACTCCTTCTGGTGGGGCTGGCAACGGTGCCGTGGACTATCCATCTTGCGGCGTCGATGAACAGCGGCGGAATTGTGCCGTTTTACCATGTTGACCTCGATGTCTACCGAGAGGGAGGGCAGGCCCTGCTCCGCGGGGAGAATCTCTACGCGCAAAGCTACGTTCTCGGCAACGGCGTGTCGCTGCCTTTTACTTACCCGCCTTTTGCTGCAGCGCTCTTTGCCTTGGTGTCGTGGATGCCGCTGTGGCCGCTGTCTCTCCTTCTTACTGCGGCGTCACTCGGTGCGCTCTGGGTATGTCTCTACGCCGTTATCTCGCGGTGCTGCGAAGTTGACCGCCCCGACTGGTGGGCCACGTGGGCGCTGCTCGCCTGCGCACTCACCGAACCGATTACCGAGAATTTCAGCTTCGGCCAAGTGAATCTCCTGCTGACCGCGGCCGTCGTTGTCGACTGCCTGCTGCTCAGACCACGCTCCTCGTGGCGAGGTGTGCTGACCGGCGTTGCTATGGCGATCAAGCTCACCCCGGCGGTCTTCCTCGCGGTCTTTTTCGTTCGCCGCGACTGGCGTGCCCTCGCCACGGCGATAGGTGCCTTCATCGCCTGCGGTGTGGTGGGCTACCTCGCCTCCCCTGCAAGCTCTGCGGCGTACTGGACTGACATCCTCCGGGACTCCTCCCGAATCGGCACGCTGTCCTATTCCAGCAACCAATCCCTCCGAGGCTTGCTCAGCCGTGTTAGTCCCGAGGAAGCATCGGGCCTGTGGTTGATTGGCTGCGCTCTCATCGTCGCAGTCTTGTGGTGGGTCATGGAGCACACATCCTCAGAGATAGAACTCGTGTTACTGGCCTCCACGGCGGCGCTGCTGTGCTCCCCGGTCTCATGGTCCCACCATTTCACGTGGCTGTGCCTAGCCGCGGTCTACCTCACCGCGCGCCGCTGCTGGTTCCTCGCAGGCCTCACGTGGTTCGTGCTGCTAGCCCGCGGCCACTGGCTTGTCCCGCACGGCGAGCAGCTGGAACTGGAGTGGTCCTGGTGGCAGCAGGCTCCAGGTAACGACTATTTCTTTGTCGTGGCGTTCCTTGTCGCAGTGAGTTTCTGGCTCAAGCTCAAGCCCGCCGAGGGCGGTTCCGTGGTTCGCCTACTCGTACCGATCGGCGGCGGCTTCAGCGTCCAGCCCACAACGGGCACCTTGCCCAAGGCCCACAGGACCAACGACGCAATCGCGCAATAAACAAAGCACATGCTGAGCCAGAACCAGGTATTTTCTAACGGCCACTGGCCTGCCAGGCTTACCTCGCGCGGGTTGAGCGCCATGGGGTAGCCATAGAGGACGGTAAGTCCAATGGGGTGACCGAGGTAGATGGGCAGCGTGTGGGAGCCGATAAACCGCAGTCCGGTGGATAGGACCGGTATATAGGACACGGCCACCGCCACCGCAATTCCCACCGGAACCTCGAAGAACTGCTCTACCATGCGCACGAGAATATGGACGTCATCTCTCACCAGCGCCTCCGTGCCTGGCAACAACCACGTAACCTCGACGGCCCCAGCGTAGCTATCCCACGCGCGGCGGATAAAGAACCCGATGGCGTAGGCCCCAACCATGCCGGAATACGCCCAAAAGCTCCGGTAATCCCACTCGCCTTTGAAGGGGGCCTCGATAGCGGAAGCGAAGGCGGAGATTGCATCCCGGAAATAAGCAGCGGCAACGAAGACGGGAAGGAACATGATGGCCTTCGCGATCGAGGTGAACTGCGCCTGCCATGCGATGAACAGAATAGGGCTAAAACTCAGCGCTAGCGCCGCCCACCCGGGCAGCTTGCGCACGCACCAGAGGAAGATATTGAACAGAATCAGCGAATGCAGAAACCACGCCATGGAATGGCCCACGAGCAGGCTGGCCGTCATCTGGCTGAAATCGAACACGGGATCCCCGAATACCCAGTGGTACTCCACGCGCTTGGTCTGCTGTTCAACCAGCATCCACACCACATAAGGAACAAGGAAGTACCACAGGCGGCGAGTAAAGAGTTCTGCGAAGCTAAAGCGAAAAACCTTTTGCGCGAAGAACCCGCTCACCAAAAAGAACAGGGGCAGGCGCAGTGGGTCGAGCCACACGTTGAAAGCGGCCAACCACGTGCCCTTCGATTCTGGAACCGTAAGCGTGATGTGCAACAGCACGACGCCCAGGATGGAAATCCCTTTTGCTACATCAGGCCACGCTAAGCGTTGAGACGGGGAGGAAGTCACTGACTACCGCGCCTCCGAACTGGGCTCGGCCCCTTCCGGGTAGCCGTGCCCAGCTTGCAGGGACGCCTTCACGTCGGAGGCATAGACGTCGACGTACGGCTCACCGGACAGCTCAGACAACTGCTTCATCACGTAGTCCGTGAAAGCACGCACGGTGGCGTGATCCTGCGGATCAAGGTTGCGCTCAGCGGCCCATGCGTGGGGGTCGATGGGTTCGCCAACGCGCATGCCGACACGCACCGGACGCGGAACCCACGAACCGATTGGATTAGCCTTACGGGTGTTGAGCATGGCGATCGGTATTACTGTCTCACCGGTGGTTAGCGCGATGCGGGCCATACCGGTGCGCCCCTTGTAGATGCGCCCATCGGGCGAACGAGTCCCCTCCGGGTAAATACCGAAGAGATCCCCGCGGCCCATAATTTTTTGTGCGCTCACCAGCATCGCGTCACCGGCGTCCTTGTTGACGCGATCAATCGGCACCTGCCCCACGGAGCTAAAGAACCACTTTTGCAGGCGGCCAACGAAACCGGGGGTGGTGAAGTACTCACTCTTTGCCAAGAAGGTGATCTGCCGCGGGCACAACAGCGGGAAGTAGAAGGAGTCCATCACCGCTTGATGGGAGGATGCCAAGATTGCCGGACCAGACTCCGGGATGCGATCCATGCCTTCGGACCATGGGCGGTTCCACACTCGAAGGGCCGGGCCGAAAAAGATGTGCTTAAAGGCCCAGTACCACTTGTTTCGCATCGCTTATAGTCCTATCTGTGTGTGCCGAGCAAGCAGTGCTGCTCGGTGAAAGAAAAATGTGCGGTGTTAACCTCGGTGCTCCTAGCGGGCGAGATCAGCGACTCCGATCATACCTGCCGCCGAACCCAACTTCGCGGTTGCCACTCGGGCCAAAGGCCTGTGACCGGCTCCGACGATCTGCCGAGCCATGGCATCCCGCGCCCGATCCAGGTACAAATCCGCGTCCTTGGACACCCCGCCGCCAATCACGATGAGCTCTGGGTCGAGCACATCTGCCACCATGGACAACCCTTGCCCGAGCCACTGACCGAAGTTCTCCATGACAGCTATCCCCAGCGGATCGCCCTGCCTAGCTGCTGCGGTGATCTCCTCGCCGGAGGGATTCTCCGGCAAGGTGGTGTCATACTCGCCGCGCAGCTCTGCGCAGGTGTCCGGCAAAGCGGTTCCGGAAGCGTAGCGCTCTAAGCACCCGCGCTTGCCGCAGGGGCAGAGGCGCCCGCCTGGCGACACAACAAGGTGCCCGAACTCCGGGGCGGTGCCGAAAGCTCCACGGTAGATTTTTCCCTCAGTAAAAAGCGTGGCGCCAATGCCCGTTCCCACAGCAAAGAAAACCCATTCTTTCGCACCGCGCCCAGCGCCAAAGCGCCATTCGCCCCACGCGGCTGAATTGGCGTCATGCTCAAGGCGGACCGGCACGTCCAAACGCCTGCTGAGGATCTCGCGTACTGGGGCGTTACGCCACGGCAAATGCGGGGCGAAGCGGACAACTTCACACTCGGGATCCAAAAAGCCCGCGAGGGCAAGGCCCACGGCCTCGATGTCATGGGATGCTGCCAAGTTGTCTACGCAGCGCACGATGTCATCTTCGAGTGCCTGCGCTTCCCTGGCCGTGGGGACGCTTGTCGAATCCACAATCTCTCCGGCGGGATTAATCACCGCGGCCCGCAAGTTGGTTCCACCAATATCGAACCCGATGGTGAGGCCGCTGTGGCCACCGTCAGCGGAGGAAGTGTGTTCAAGCATGACTAGTAGGATATACCCCGGCCTGCCCACGATCACATTCCAGAACCTCACGCAATCGTGCGCCCATGATTTCCCACGTCCAGTGCTCCTCCACGTGACGGCGCCCTGCCGCCCCCATGCGGCGGGCCCCGGGGACGTCGCCAAGCAACGTGCACAAGGCCTGCTCAAGTTCCAGAACTGAGGAGCCGCGCACGACGATGCCGGTCTCGGACGTTACTGTTTCCGGTGCACCACCGGAGTCACCCGCAATGACCGGCAACCCCGCCGCTTGTGCTTCTAGGTAAACGATGCCGAGGCCCTCGACGTCGAGTCCCCCACCCCGCGTGCGCGCCGGCATGGCAAACACATCGGCAGCATGAAGCGCCAACTGCAATTCTTCGGTGTCCCGCGCCTCCTGCAACACCGCGTCGGGGCAGTACAGACGCGCTAGCTCGCGCAGTGTCTGCTCATAGCGTCCGCGACCGATGATGAGTACCTGGGCGTCCGGGAAGCGTGCCCGTACCGCCGGCATCGCCCGCAAGAGCTGGTCCTGGCCTTTGCGGGGAACCAAGCGGGAGATGCACACGATGACGGGCCCTGGGCCGAGTCCAAAGCGCTCCCGCGCGCTCTGCTTTTCTCCCTCCGTGGCCGGAGTGAAGTCTTCCAGATTAACCGCAGAAGGCAAGTGCACCCAGCGCGCATGGGTACCAAACGCGGGTTCCAACCTGGTACGCGTGTAGTCCGAGATATACGTGATGACATCGGCATGCTGACCAATGCGACGCAGGGCCTGCCGGGCTATGGGAAGCATGGACCAGCCCACCTCGTGACCGTGCGTCGTGGCAACGATCCGGCGAGCGCCCGCCGCCCGGGCCTCCGGCGCCATAAGGGCAAGCGGGGCTGCCGCCCCAAACCACACGGTCTCGATATCGTATTCACGAATCAGACTCTGCATCCGGCGCGCGGTGGCTGGTGTCGGAAGCATGATGGTGCGTGGCCAGCGAACCACGGTATACGGCAGCGTCGCGTCATACTCGGCAGCGGCGTCACCATCTTGGGTCGAGGCGAAGACGACGACGTCCTCCGGGTTGAGGGTTGCCAGAAAATCTCGAAGATAAGACTGAATCCCGCCGATGGTGGGCGGGAAATCATTCGTTACTAGGAGTGTGCGCGCCATGGCCTAGTAGCGGACGGCGCCTTGAACGGGCATGGAATGAAGCGGCACCACTGCCACGGGAACGCCATAGGTGGAGGCGTGAACCACCTGACCGTCGCCGATATACATTCCCACGTGGGTAATGCCGGCGTAATAGCCCACAATGTCTCCGGGCTGTAGTTCATCGATCGGTACTGGGGTGCCGCCGGCAATCTGCGCCTGCGAGGTGCGCGGGATACTCTTCCCCATCTGCTGATAGCTCCACACCATCAGGCCGGAACAATCGAACACATCAGGGCCCGTTGCTCCCCAGCCATACGGGGCACCAATGCGGGTGAGTGCTGCTTGGACAGCGGCGGATCCCGAACCATCGGCCAACGCAGCTAAGTCAAGGTCGGCAGAGCCGCCAAAGTGCTCAACCCATGCCTGGCGCGCCTCAGGGCTCAAGCCATCAACCTTGGTTTCGAGCTCCTTCTGCTGCTCTTCCAGGTCAGCCTGCTCCTTGAGAACCGCATCGCGCTGTGCCTGCAGCTCGTCGCGCTTGAGGCGCGCTTCCTCAGTAGCATCGACTGCCTGCTGATGCGCCTCGTCGGCTGCGGCGGCGGCAGCCACCATGGCTTCCTCTTCACGCTTGGCAGCCTTCGTCAAAGCCCCCAGGTACCCCATGCGCTCGACCGCACTGGCTACGTCGTTGGCATCAAGGGCTGCCGACACTGGCGTTGCCGCGCTTCGGCGGTAGCGCGACTGCGCCAGGGAATCGATCCGCTGCTGTTGCTCAGCGACAACCACGGAAGCATCTTCGGAACTGCGCTGCGCTTCCTTAGCCTTGCGTTCCAGCTCGCTGATCTCCTTCTCCGATTCTGCGAGCTCATCCTCAAGCCCTTTGACTTCCTCACCCTTGGCAGAAACGCGCTGGGCGACGTCCGCCATGCGCTCAATGAGATCGCTCAGATCCTCGGGTGCCTGCTCCCCTGCCGCTTCGTGCGGTTGCTCTTGGAGGAACTCTTGAGCCACTGCCGATGGCGACAGGACGACCACCGGAGCCGCACCCACAACGATTGCAGCGACGGCACACGCAATGCCACGACGCGACATAAATCCCCCCGAAACTAAGAGAAGGTTAATAGATGACTGAATTATACCCTCAGTCAAGGAAAAGCATAACGGCTTCTAGAATAGCTGAACCCCTTCCCCACCCTCGCCATCAACATGGCAAGAGCAGTGGAAGGGGTTAGCCAAACTGCCGGGTTCGCTTAGAAGCGAACAGCGGAGTGAATCGGCATGTAGTTCAGGGAGCGCTCGCCGACCGGGGTGCCGGAGTTCAGCGCGTCAATGATGGTGCCGTGGCCGGTGTAGATACCAACATGGGATGCGCCGGAGTAGTAGACGATGATGTCGCCCGGCTGCAGGGCATCGAGGGAAACCGGGGTACCCGCGGAAGCCTGCGCCTGGGAGGTGCGCGGAATGGACACGCCAGCCTGGCGGTAAGCCCACGAGGTCAGACCAGAGCAGTCAAAAGCGCTCGGGCCGTTGGCGCCATAGACGTACGGGGAACCGACGGCGGAGCGAGCAGCCTCGAGAACCTTCTCGCCCACGGACTGAACCGGTGCCGGCGCCGGAGCCTCAGCTACCGGAGCCTCCACAGCAGCGGCGTAGCCAGCGCCCTGGTCAGCCTTGAAGGCCGGGATGTAACGGTCAATGTTCGGCAGTTGCTTGATATTCGGGACGTTCTCCAGACCAGCAACCTCGAAGCGGATATCGGTCTCCGGGACGACAACCTCAGCCGCATTAGCAGCAGCCGGGACGGTAACAGCTGCGGTTGCAGCAACAGCAGCAGTGGATGCGATGCGACGGGTGTTCAGGTTGCCCTGACGACGGTGCTTAGCCACGAATTTAAACTCCAAATCTTCCTGCGCGCCTACTTTCGCTCACTAGGAGAAGGCAATCCATATGACTACTCTCCACATGACGCGAACAAAAGCTCTGACCCAAGGGCGGGCCTAGCGTTCGACGATGACCCGTTCCTGTAGGGCCATCTCCGCTCGGCCCCCGGATGTTTAGGAGGGGCCAGACGCGGCGCTTAATTCTTCAGTTCGTATTGAGCACCGGTGATGTGTACACCGTGGCGGTAACTCAATGTCTCGAATAGGTTACGAAATCATCACGAGCGATGTCGAGTCAGAAACGCAAAACCGGCTTCGTTACCGTCCCGTTATCAAATGGAAACCTAAACGACACGACGCCCAACGATCTCAGTTCATTACACAAGCACGACAGGCAGATACTTGCCTTCACCTGCAATAACCCAGAGGGGTTTTCACTTCACACCGCTAGACCTTAGCACCGACCTAAAGCCCCAAAGAGCGCCCAAAAATATACGATGTAACCTTCATCACACTCGTGTAACTCGGCGTCACATCGACCCCATTTGACCCACTACCCTCTCCTGAAACCATGCAACAAAGTGGTTCTCTCCTGCGGTTTTTATGTCGACCGCGTCACTCTCCCGAGCAAATGAGAGACCTCCGCATCGCCGTTTCGCTCCTCGATTCCCGGAAATCAGACAAACTACGAGGAGGTTAACTGTGGGTTAACACCTTGAAAGGCAAGCAACGCAAAACTTACGAGCCCGGTCTCCCACCCAGCTTGGCGCCTGCAGACCGCTCCTCTGACAGCGGGTACGTAGACGGCCTTACAACCAGTGTAAAGCACACGCTCTAGAGGCCTAGGCATGAAAGAACGCTGTATCCAACGAACTCCTCTGGGACGCCCTTCGCGCTCACCTAGCGTGCTCGCGGCGGGGTCTAATGCTTCTTCAACCAAGACAGCTCCAACCTGACGTAGGCCAATTAATTGCGAAGAAACCACCCATGACCCAGGTCGGTTCACGACGACCTTTCCGTAGTGCACTGCACATCTCTTCGCGAAACGGATTACCTTCTTTGAGCTCCTCCAACGCCCAACGTCTGGGAGCCTTGATTGACACGCCTGAGGCATCTGACAAAAGGCGTCTGGCAAAAGGCATCAGTCATAAGGCGTTTTGACGCCTAAAAACGCCATTTACTCATCGCAGATGGCGTCTTCAGACCCAAAAATGCCTTTTGTCAGATGCCTTGTGCAAGTACGCCCTCCTGACTTAGCTCAGCTTCCGAAATGAACAAATGAACCAGGCCGGCTCCAAGCGCCCAGTTCGAAGCCCCGCGACAAAAGGAAATGAGAACGCAAAAGCCCGTTCCTATTCTCCTGTGTGATGGAGAAAGGAACGGGCTCTGTGAGCGTGTTTCAGCGAGTGATGGCGCTAGATGCGGCCATTCTCCTCGTCTTCACGGCGGTTAGCCTCGTTGAGCTGACGGAACATCTCCGCCTCCTCAGCGTGGTTCTCGTGGCGAATTTCGTTGACTCGGGAGACGATAGCGGAGTCATCGGAAGAGAAGATGCCCTGAGTCTCGGAGTCGGCCAGACCAAGCTGGTTGAGCTGCTTCGGAACCGGAGCGCCGGCGTACTCGAGCGGAACCGGGTGGCCGTGCTCGTCCACCGGACCAAGCGGTTGGTGAACCTCGATGAAGGCACCGTTCGGCAGCTGCTTAATGACACCGGTCTCGATACCGTGCTCCAGCACCTCACGGTCGGAGCGCTGCAGACCAACGCAGATGCGGTAGGTCATGAAGTATGCAATCGGCGGCAGGACAATCAGACCGATACGGCCAACCCAGGTCATCGCATTCAGCGAGATCTGGAAGAAGTGTGCCACGTGGTCATTACCACCAGACAGCGTTACCAGCAGGAAGAAGACGATGGCAGCTGCACCGATAGCGGAGCGAACCGGAACGTCACGCGGGCGCTGCAGGAGGTTGTGGTGAGCGTCGTCGCCAGTCAACTTCTTCTCAATGAAGGGGTAGGCGAAGAGCAGAACGACCATCAGGCCACAGAGCAGTGCAACCCAGAACGCAGACGGGATGGTGTAGTTACCGATGTAGAGCTCCCATGCAGGCATGACACGAGCAACACCGTCAGTCCACAGCATGTAGATATCCGGCTGGGAACCAGCGGAGACCTGGGACGGGTTGTACGGGCCAAGGTTCCAGATGGCGTTAATCGTCATGAGACCGGAGATGAGCGCCAGGACACCGGCAACCATCATGCCCATGCCGATTGCCTTGGTGGCGAAGACCGGCATAATACGGACACCCACGACGTTGTTCTCAGCGCGACCCGGTCCAGGGAACTGGGTGTGCTTCTGGAACCACACCATGATGAGGTGTGCTGCGATAAGGCCCAGGATGATGCCCGGGATAACCAGCACGTGCAGGATGTAGAAACGGTCCAGCATGAGGTCGGACGGGAAGTCGCCACCGAAGATGGCCCAGTGCAGCCAGGTACCGATGATCGGCAGACCCAGGATGATGGCGGACATGATTCGCAGACCAACACCGGAGAGCAGGTCATCCGGAAGGGAGTAGCCGAGGAAGCCCTCGACCATGCCCAGAAGGATAAGCGCGCAACCGATAATCCAGTTAGCCTCACGCGGGCGACGGAATGCGCCGGTGAAGAAAATACGCAGCATGTGGGCAATCATGGACATCATGAACATGAGTGCTGCCCAGTGGTGCATCTGGCGCACAAACAGACCGCCGCGGACCTCAAAGGAGATATCGAGTGCCGTTGCGTAGGCGCGAGACATCTCCACGCCGTTCAGCGGGGTGTATCCGCCGTCGTAGATGACCTTCGTAATTGAAGGATCGAAGAACAGCGCGAGGTAGATACCGGTCAGCAACAGGATGATGAAGCTGTACAGTGCCATCTCACCGAGCATGAAGGACCAGTGAGTGGGAAAGACTTTGTTGAGCTGGGTACGCAGGACGCCGGCAGCGGAATACCGCTCGTCCATGTTGTTACCCATCTGTGCAAGTTTGTTACTCATTATGACTTACGCTCCCAGAATGCAGGTCCGACGGGCTCGATGAAGTTGCCCTTAGCAATGAGGTAGCCCTCATCGTCCACATCAATCGGCAGCTGCGGCAGTGCACGGGCTGCCGGGCCGAAGACCGGCTTACCGTAGTGCAACGCGTCGAACTGCGACTGGTGGCACGGGCAGAGAATGCGGTTGGTCTGTGCCTCGTACAGCGAGGTCGGGCAACCAATGTGGGTACAGATCTTGGAGTAGGCGTAGTAATCGCCGTAGTGGAAGTCTTCCTGACCCTTGCGCTCGATAGCCTTCTTGGCGTCATCGTTGCGCAGGCGGATGAGCATCACAGCGTTGCGGTTACCGTGGATCGAGTGCATGTGGTTCTCGTAGACGTCCTTGTCCTCGGAGTACTCTGCACCGTCGTTGACATCCTCCGCAGCCAGCGGGAAGACAGTCTCCATACCGCCTGCAGCCAGATCCTCCGGACGCACGCGCACCAGGCGGGTGACGCCACGGGTGGTGTAGTGCGAGCCGGACTCGCCTTCGTGCATTTCGGCGATAGTACCGGTATCGCGAGCGAGGTAGAGCTTGACGCCCTTCTCGTGCAGAGTCCAACCGGAGGTCCACAGGGTGCCGTCACCCATGTAGTTCAACTCGTGGCGCTTCTTCCACGGGTTGTTGATGGCACCACCCAGCGGAGCAATCACGGTCAAGCCGAACAGAACGCTGGCACCGCCAAGCAGTCCCTTGATGGTGGAACGGCGACCCAGAGTCGAGGTGTTCCAGGAGTCGTTCAGAAGCGCGGTCAGCGTGCGGCGGTCGACTTCATCGGAAGGACCGTCGTGGCGGCGCTGAACCGAGATCTCCTCGGGGAGGATCTTCTTGACGTACTGAACGATGGCAAAGCCCAAGCCCAAGATGCACAGACCAGAGGTCAGGCCCAGCAACGGCGTGTAGAGGGTGTGCCACCACAGGCCGTCCTCGCCCAGCATCTTGTACTCCCACGGCCAGAAGAGGTAGACGGCCAGGAAGGCAATGCCCATCAGGACGGAAATGATGAGCCAGAAGGTGACGTTTGCAGCGGCACGCTTCTCGGCGGGATCGCCCTCTACCGGGAAGCGCTCCTTACGGAACGCAACGGTAACATCGTCCAGCTCGGTACCGAGGGCTGCGAGCTCGTCGTTGCTCATAGCATCGAGCTCTTTGCGAGAGTAATTCTTCTTTACGTTGCTCATGAGCGAGATCCAATCCACATAGCGGCAACGCACAGAAGGCTGATGCCGATGATCCACATTGCCAGGCCCTCAGCCACCGGACCGAGGCCGCCGAGCGACCAACCAGCCGGAGAAGGGGTTTCCTTCGCAGACTTGAGGTAGGCGATGATGTCCTTCTTCTCATCTGCAGTCAGCTGACGGTCGGAGAACTTCGGCATGTTCTGCGGGCCGGTCAGCATTGCCTGGTAGATCTCCTGCTCGTTAGCCGGGTCTAGCGGCGGAGCGAACTTACCGGAGGACAGAGCGCCGCCCCTACCGGTGAAGTTGTGGCAGGACGCGCAGTTCATGCGGAAGAGCTCGGAGCCCTTGGCGACGTCCTCGGCCTGAATCTGGCCGTTGTAGTTAGCACCACGCAGGGACTCCTGCGCAACGGAGCCATCCTCGTCGTAGACGATGTCAGCGCCGCCACCGTTGGCAGCAACATAGGCGGCAAGCGCCAACGTCTGCTGCTCGGTGTAACGCGGGGTCTTGCGCTCAGCCTGTGCGTCGTTCGACATCATCGGCATACGGCCGGAGTGAACCTGGAAGTACACGGAGCCGGCGCCAATACCAACGAGGGACGGGCCGCGGTCCTGAATACCCTGCAGGTTGGCACCGTGGCAGGTGATGCAAGCGACTTCGTAGATGTCCTTGCCCTCTTGAACGAGTGCCTGGTCATCCTTTGCGGCGGTAGCCACCTGCGCGTCAGGGGTCAGGGCGGAAGCCAAGACACCTGCGCCGGTAAGACCGATGCTCAGTGCAAAGACGCCAGCAAGCGTGCGCTTCGCCTTGCGGCGACGGCGGGTCTTCTTAGCCACGGCAGTGGCGTCTTCCACTGCGGCGGGCTGCTGGATGTTATCCATCATTTTCCTTTAGATAACTCGTACATGGAGATGAATGACTGTAGGCCGGCTATTCTCCGGCGACTACGGCCTACTGAACTAGGTAGATGACTACGAACACGCCGATCCACACAACGTCAACGAAGTGCCAGTAGTAAGACACTGCCATTGCCGCGGTGGCCTGTGCAGGCGTGAACTTGGAGCGGGCAATTCGCGCCAAGATAATTCCGAAGGCGATCAGACCCGCAGTCACGTGTGCCGCGTGGAACCCGGTCAGGATATAGAAGACCGAACCAAAGACACTGGACTGAACAGTGAGACCTGCCATGATCAACTCTGTCCACTCGAACGCCATGATGCCTAGGAAGACAACACCCAACGCGATGGTCACCGAGTACCAGAGTCGGAGCTTGTAAACGTCACCCCTTTCTGCTGCGAAAACGCCGAACTGAGAGGTCACGGAGGAAAGGACCAGGACACTCGTAATGAGGAAGCCCATGGGCACGTTGATGTGCGCCGTGTGCTCTGCCCAGTCACCCTCCTGGCCGTTCGCACGCGAGGTGAACCACATCGCGAACAGTCCAGCAAAGAACATCAATTCCTGAGACAGGAACACGATGGTGCCGACGCTGACCATGTTGGGTCGGTTCAGCGCGGCAACACGTGGTGCTGCCATACCTTGGTTAGAAACTACGCTCGTCACGCATAACAGTATGGCTGGTCTGACCGCATAAGTCATCTAATTTCCCCCCGTTTTTTTTGAGGCCACGACCTAGACCTTCACAGTTTTCACCCCAGGCAGGAACCATAGAGCTCCCAGGAGGTAGTCGGGAACTTTTTAGCGCGCTTTACGACGCCCCATCCCTGCAGGTAGTGAGACTTGGCAACGCCAGTTGTGAAGCCAGCAACAGGTCAAGAAGAGGTACGTTTTGCCCGCAATCCGAAACCGGTCGGACCAACGCTAATGAGATAAATCACACCCGCCACCGCGGGCGAAAGTGCAGGACTGCAACTTTCGGATGACCCCCGTAAAAATGGCCGTTAACGTGCTGGAATTCTAAGCACAGACCTAGAGTTACACACTTTCGGCAAGCCACCCGCTCCCCCAGCACTCCACCCAAATCGAAATTTTTTCTCCCTTTTGGGAACTTTCCGCAACGCACTACGACGCAGTCTTCTCAACGACAAAGCCTCCGCCACTAGGTGTGGCGGAGGCGTGAGAAGTCGTGATGCTAGAAAGCGCGGCAGAAAAGGTTAAGCCTTAGTGCTTTTCCTTCGGAAGGCCATACTGCAGGGACAGGCCAGTCACGGAGGTGACGAGCAGGACTGCGCCCAGGATGATCATCCAGAAGTAGAGGAAGATGATGCCAAGACCCAGCACTGCGATGGAGCCGGTCATGCACAGCGGCCAGATGGAGCTCGGAGAGAAGAAGCCAAGGATACCGGCTGCGTCTTCAGTCTCCGCCTCTTCCCAATCCTCCGGCGCGATGTCGGAGCGGTTATCGGTGAAGTGCAGGTAGCCGCCCAGCATGAGGCAGAGCAGCATAGCGAGGACCAAGCCCACGATGCCGACCCACTCGGTGCCGTACATGTAGCCATCATCCTTGACGTAGTTAACGCCAATGACGTAGACGATGAGCGACACGAAGAGGTAGGTCGCGATGGAATAAAAGACCTTAGATGTTGCACGCATTTTCTATCAGTTCCTTTTCTTATGCCGCTTCAGCGGTGTCGACAAAGTTGTCGGCATCGCGGGTGTCGCGCAGAGAGTTGAACGGAGCGGTGGTAACTGCGTAGGGCTCTTCACCGATGTGCTCGAGAGCCTCGGCGTTGGTTGCCTGCGGGTTCTCCTCACGGAACTTGAGGTACTCGTTGAAGTCTGCGCGGTCAACGACGCGAATCTCAAAGTTCATCATGGCGTGGTAGGTACCGCACATCTCAGCACAGCGACCAACGAAGGCGCCCTTTTCCTCAATCTTCTCTACCTGGAAGCGACGCTCCTGGGAGTTGTTCTCCGGGTGCGCGTAGGCATCGCGCTTAAACAGGAACTCCGGAACCCAGAAGGAGTGGGAAACATCGCCGGAGGCGAGACGGAACTCGATCGGGGTGTCAACCGGGAGAACCAGAACCGGAACCTCTTCGGTGGTACCAACAGTCTCAATCTTGTTGAAGTTGAGGTAGGAGATGTCACCGGTGGACTTACCGTGAATCGGGTTCGGGTTCGGGGTGCCCTCCGGGTCGAGGGAGGATTCCTCGGCAAGCTTCTGACGCTCAGCATCGGCGCCATCGTAGTTCTCGCCATCAACCTTGTTCTCGGCGTAACCGAACTTCCAGTTCCACTGGAAGGCGGTAACGTCCACGGTCACCTCAGGGTTCTTGTCCAGCGCCGTAACCTTCTGCTGAGCCTGAACAGTGAAGAAGAACAGTCCCATGATGATCAGAATCGGGATAATGGTCAGAGCCATCTCCAGCGGCACGTTGTACTGCAGCTGCTTCGGGAACTCGCCCTTGCCGGCCTTCTCAGCCTTCTTCGCATTCCAGCGGAAGATAGCGGTGAGGAACAGGCCCCACATGATGAAACCGATGATCCATGCAGCAACCCAGACCCAGATCCAGAAGTTGTACATCGAGGTCGCTTCAGGGGTAATACCCTTCGGCCAACCCATGCCTAGGAGGTTCTCAACTGCCGTCGGCGCTGCGACGTCACAACCCGCAAGGGCTAGACCGCCCAAAGCTATGACGCCCGCTAGGCCTGCCTTACGGCCGAGGTTGCGCTGCTTACGCTGTCCCACGTGTGTTCTGCCTTTCTGTGCACACAAACTTCTCGAATACTCACAGAGCATTCCTACCCAATCAGAATAGAGCATCCTGCCTGATTTTCAGGCCTTTTCGCTGGACTGTTTGGGCGTTGGACCTGCCCTATAAGTAGTGAACGTACGGAATGTTACCGGCCCACCTGCACAAGATCACGCCAGCTCCCCCAGCCTCCCCCTCCCGGCTATGACCCAATTCACAAGCCGCACACCCCTGCATCATCCGAAAGTTCGCACCCTAACGGGGAACGCGGCGCGGGGTTCGCAGATCGTTTGGCCGCGGCCGTAAAGTGTTCCGGAGATGAACCTTGATCTATAAGGAGAAGCAAGCTTATGTGCGGACTCTGCGCGCTACTGAGCGCCGATCGCAACGCCGCCCAGCACCTGGAAGCTCTTGAACAGTCTCTTCAGTGCATGCGCCACCGCGGCCCGGACGCTGCCGGAACCTGGCACGACGATGATGCGGCTTTTGGCTTTAACCGCCTATCTATCATCGACCTCGAACACTCCAATCAGCCGCTCCGCTGGGGCCCCGAGGACAACCCCGAGCGCTATGCCCTTACCTTCAACGGCGAAATCTATAACTACGTAGAACTCCGCGAAGAGCTCAGTGCCGCCGGCTATACCTTCAACACCGAGGGTGACGGCGAGCCCATCGTCGTGGGCTATCACCACTGGGGTAAGGACGTCGTAGAGCACCTGCGTGGCATGTTTGGCTTCGTTATCTGGGATACCGAAACGCGCACGATGTTTGCCGCCCGCGACCAGTTCGGCATCAAGCCGCTCTACTACGCCACCACCAAGGAGGGCACGGTCTTCGCCTCGGAGATGAAGTGCATCCTTTCGATGGCCGACTCGCTCGGTCTAGACCTCAGCCTTGATAGGCGCGCCATCGAGCACTACGTAGACTTGCAGTACGTGCCTGAGCCAGAGTCCCTCCACGCCAATATTCGCCGCGTCGAGTCTGGCTGCACCGTGACGCTTCGCCCTGGCGAAGAAGTTGTATCGGAGCGCTACTTTAAGCCCCGCTTCCCCATCCAACCCGTCAAGCAGGGCGAGGAGCAGCAGCTCTTCGATAGGATCGCCCGGGCGTTGGAGGATAGCGTCGAGAAGCACATGCGTGCGGACGTCACCGTCGGCTCCTTCCTCTCCGGTGGCATTGATTCCACCGCCATCGCAGCTCTGGCCAAGCGCCACAACCCAGACCTACTCACCTTCACCACGGGATTCGAGCGCGAGGGCTACTCCGAGGTGGATGTCGCCGCCGAGTCCGCCGCGGCGATCGGTGTGGAGCACATCGTCAAGATCGTCTCCCCTGAGGAGTATGCCGACGCTGTACCGAAGATCATGTGGTACCTGGACAACCCCGTCGCGGACCCTTCCCTCGTTCCGCTGTACTTCGTGGCCCAGGAAGCCCGCAAGCACGTCAAGGTGGTGCTCTCCGGCGAAGGTGCGGACGAGCTCTTCGGCGGCTATACCATTTATAAGGAGCCTCTCTCCCTGGCTCCGTTCGAGAAGATCCCCTCCCCGCTGCGTCGCGGCCTGGGCAAGCTCTCACAGGTACTCCCCGAAGGAATGAAGGGCAAGTCCCTGCTCAACCGCGGTTCGATGACCATGGAGGAGCGCTATTACGGCAATGCACGTTCCTTTAACTTCGAGCAGCTCCAGCGGGTGCTCCCCTGGGCCAAGCCGGAGTGGGATCACCGCGAGGTCACCGCACCAATCTACGCGCAATCACAGGACTTCGACCCGGTAGCCCGCATGCAGCACCTCGACCTGTTTACGTGGATGCGCGGCGACATCTTGGTCAAGGCCGACAAGATGAACATGGCCAACTCCCTAGAGCTGCGCGTTCCCTTCCTCGACAAGGAAGTGTTTAAGGTCGCGGAAACTATCCCCTACGACCTCAAGATTTCGCACGGCACGACCAAGTACGCGCTGCGCAAGGCTATGGAGCAGATCGTTCCCCCGCACGTGCTGCACCGCAAGAAACTGGGCTTCCCGGTTCCGATGCGCCACTGGCTGGCCGGCGATGAGCTCTACGGCTGGGCCCAGGATCAGATTACCGAGTCCCAGACCGAGGACATCTTCAACAAGAAGGAAGTCCTGGAGATGCTCAAGGAGCACCGCGACGGTGTATCCGATCACTCACGCCGCTTGTGGACGGTGCTGTCCTTCATGATTTGGCACGGCATCTTCGTCGAAGACCGCATCGACCCGAAGATCGAGCAGCGCGACTACCCCGTGAAGCTCTAGTTCAAACAACAAAACTGACGGAGCCCTCGCCGCACACTGCGGACGAGGGCTTCATCGTTTTGTCAACGTGACTTTACTTGAATTTAATTGAAGGAATCACCGCAAGCGCAAGAGCCGCCAGCGTTGGGGTTATCGATGGTAAAGCCCTGGGCCTCAATGGTGTCGGAGAAGTCAATCTTGGCGCCGGTGAGGTACGGGATAGACATCTTGTCTACGACGAGGTTAACGCCGCCAATGGTGTCCACCTTGTCACCATCCAGGGTGCGGTCATCGAAGTAGAGCTGGTAGCGCAGACCCGCGCAGCCACCTGGCTGGACAGCAATGCGCAGTGACAGATCGTCGCGGCCTTCCTGCTCAAGCAGGGACTTTGCCTTGGCAGCAGCGGCCTCGGTCAGGATAACTCCGGTTGCAGACGCGGGAGCGGTCATGATTTCTCCTCTTATATATGCGGAATTTTTCTGGAGCCCACCCTACCCCCTCACAGGTGAGGAAGAAAGGATGCCTCACAGTTCACTAGTGGTTCACAGGTGTCCTGTTCCCTAACCACAACGCTCTCTCCCGCGGGCCTATTCCCGTTATGTCTGCTAGACCTTGTACGCTAAACAGCGTGAAACTTCCGTGGCAAAAAGATGACAAGACCTCTTCACCCGCCGAACAAACCCCGGCGCCGGAAGAGCAACCCGCCGCCGAGAAACCGCACCGCAAGGGCTACACGCCGCCGAAGGGCCGCCCTACGCCCAAGCGCGATGCGCAGGAAATCGCCCGCGGCGTCAAGCGCGATCCCCGAGGAATGTCGGAGGCGCAGCGCTACCAGCACCGCAAGGAGCTCAAGGCTTCCATGTCCAAGCAGGAGTGGAAGGAATACAAGCGCAAAGAGCGCCAAGAGTCCCGCGAGCGCAACAAGGTGGCACAGGAGCGCATGGCCGCTGGCGACGAACGCTACCTGCTCGCCCGCGATAAGGGCGAGGTCCGCCGCTACGTGCGTGATTGGGTAGATTCCCGCCGCTTCATCAACGAGTGGGTCATGCCCTTTATGATCGTGCTGCTGGTGCTTATGTTCGTCAGCACCCGGGATCCGCGCCTGTCCCAGATCGTTTCTATCGGCGCCATGGCGGTCATCGTGGTCTTCGCGGTCGAGGGCTTCTGGCTCGCGCGCAAGTGCAATAACGCCGTACGTCTCAAGTTCCCCGGCACCACCGAGGCCGGTTTTGGCCTAGGCTTCTACGCGTACTCCCGCGCCTCCCAGCCGCGTAAGTGGCGCACCCCGCGCCCGCAGGTGGAGCGCGGAGCCACCGTCTAATCCGGAGGACACATGCCTGAATTCACCGCCGTTCCCCAGCTGCGCCCTTCAAGCGCAGCACAACCAAACCGCGTGGCAGAGATTGCGGCGTGGTTGGCGGCAGCCCAGGATTCTCAGCAGGCTAAGCCCCTTCAGCGCCCTCGCGCCATTGTCTTTCTCAGCAATCCCGCTATCGCGGTGCACACCACCGACGACGGCGAGCTCACGCAGCACTCCCCTGCTGATGAGGAACGGTGGCGCGATCACCTCTTCAGCGCTGCGCAGCGCGCAGGGGCAGGCATAGACTTCGTCGAGCGCACCAGCGCAGAACCCACCAGCGCTGAGCCTGGCGCCACCTCCGCCGCCATGACTCCCGCGGAGTTCGAGTCCTTCATCGATGTGGGCATGGCCACCGCAGATCGCGAGATCGATTCCGGTTCGGATCTACTCATAGCGTCGGCTCGTGGCATCGATGACGCGACCGTCGCCGCAAGCCTTATGGGCCGGATTACCCACACCGAACCGGTGGCCATCGTGGGGACGAATACGCTCGCCAGCGGTATTACGGATGCACAGTGGAAGACACGAGTGAGCATTGTCCGTGATTGCATGTTCCGCGCCCGCAACCTGGAGGGCTGGGAAGTTGTGCAGACCATCGGCACCCCGAGTGTGGCAGCACTAGTGGGTTTCATCGCCCAAGCCACAGCGCGGCGGACTCCGGTGCTTATCGACGGCCCCCTGGCCGCCACCGCCGCCGTCCTCGCCGAGCGCAGTGCCCCCGGCGTGAAAGGCTGGCTGCGCGCGGGAAGCACGACCCCCGAACCGGCGTATGCCCTCGCCCTCAAGGAGCTCGGGATTGAACCGCTACTCGATTTGAATCTAAGTGAAGGTTTCCCCCTCGGCGCGCTCGCGGCCCTGCCGCTGGTGCAGCTGGCCGCAGAGCTCGCCTAATCAAAGCCGCTTAGTTCGCCTCCACCAACGTGTGCAGCCAGCCGTGGGTATCCTCAACGGACCCGCGCTGGATGCCGGTGAGGCGCTCGCGCAGGGCCATCGTCGTAGCACCGGCCTCATCGTTGTTGATGTGGAAGTCGGTCTCGTCGCCCATGACGTGGCCCACCGGGGTAATAACGGCTGCGGTGCCGCAGGCAAAGGCCTCCACCATGGCACCGGAAGCAACGTCCTGCTCCCACTCCTTGTAGGTGATGCGGCGCTCTTCGACCTTCAGCCCCATATCCTCAGCAACCTGCAGAAGCGAAGCGCGCGTAATGCCCGGCAGCAGCGAACCCGACAGCGCCGGGGTCACCAGGGTTTGGTTGCCCTCCTCGCCGTAGACAAAGGCCAGGTTCATACCGCCCATCTCCTCGATGTAGGTGCGGTCGATGGCATCCAACCACACCACCTGGTCGCAGCCCTTTTCCGCGGCCTGCGCCTGGGCGAGCAGTGAGGCCGCATAGTTGCCGGCGAACTTGGCCGCGCCCGTGCCGCCGGGAGCAGCGCGGACGTAGTCGGTGGACAACCAGACGGACACCGGCTTTCTGCCGCCGGTGAAGTACGCGCCTGCCGGGGAGGCGATGACGACATAGCGGTAGGAGTGCGCCGGGTGCACGCCCAGGGACACATCGGTAGCAATCATGAAAGGGCGGAAATACAGGGCTGCCTCGCCGCCGGCTTCGGGGACCCAGGCCTGGTCGACGTCGACAAGCTGGCGCAGGGACTCGATGAACTCTTCTTCCGGCAGCTGCGGCATAGCCATACGCTCAGCGGAAGCCTGCAGACGCTGCGCGTTTTGCTCCGGGCGGAAGGTGGCGATGCTGCCGTCGGGCTGGCGGTAGGCCTTGATGCCCTCGAAGATGGCCTGGCCATAGTGGAAGACGGTGGACGCCGGATCCATGCTAAACGGCGCGTAGGGGCGTACCTGCGCGTCGTGCCATCCCTTGTCCTCAGTCCAGTCAATCGTCACCATGTGGTCGGTGAAGTACTTACCAAAGCCCGGGTTCGCCAGAATCTCCTGCAGGCGCTTCGGGGAGGTGGGGTTTTCAGTTCGCGTCACGGTGTAATTCAACATGGATTACAGCGTACTCCTTAGCCCCCTATAGAGATGCAGAAATGCCTTAGCTAGATCACCACTCCTTAAGTCCACTCGGCTAGCCCACTAGCCCCGCTGCCACCCCACCCCACTCCCACCGTAATCCCACTGTAATCCCACTACGTTCCACACCATAGACACGGGTAGTGTGTGAGGAGTATCCCATTGTCACTTTTCTCAAGGAGGACATCGTGGCTTCTTCCACGTTCGAACTGCCCGCACGCGGCTCTTTCCCCACTGTTGAGCTGGCCAAGAAGGCCCCCAAGCAGGCAGATGCCCTGCTGATCGCCGCCTTCGCCGGCGAGGAGGGACTCGAGGTGCCGGGCACCTCTCTTCTCAGCTCGTCCGCACTGCGCTCGACGTACGAGGCTCTCGCGGCCGTGGGCGCGACGGGCAAGGCCGGGGAAATCGTGAAGGTTCCCGCCCCGCAGAAGGCGGGCGCTGCTCAGGTCATTGCGCTGGGCTTGGGCGATGTAGAGGAGCTTGACGCCGAGGCCCTGCGCCGCGCCGCCGGCTCCGTGGCCCGCGCCACCGCAGGCGTGGGCACCATCGTGACCAGCCTGGCGGACTTCGGTGTTTCTGCTGCTGTCGAGGGTCTCATCCTCGGCGGCTACGCTTATCGCGGCATTCGCTCCACCGAACTGGAGGAGAAGGAACAACCAGCCACTTTCGTGGTGGTGGCTGATAAGTCTGTCTCCGAAGAATTCGAGGCAGCCCGCACCGTGGCCGAGTCTGTCTTGCTTGCCCGCGACCTCGTGAATGCCCCCGCCAACGAACTCTACCCGGAGTCCTACGCCGCATTCCTTTCCGGCCAGGCAAAGGAAGCCGGTCTTGACGTCGAGGTGCTCGATGAAAAGCAGCTGGAGAAGCAGGGCTTCGGCGGTATCCTCGCGGTAGGCAAGGGTTCTGCCCGTCCGCCGCGTCTGGTGCGCCTGAGCTGGAAGCCCAAGAAGGCCAAGAAACACGTGGCTCTTGTAGGTAAGGGCATTACCTTCGATACCGGCGGCATCTCCCTCAAGCCAGGCAATGGCATGTGGGACATGATTTCGGATATGGGTGGCTCTGCTGCGATGGCGGCCACCATCATCGCGGCGGCCAAGCTGAAGCTGCCGGTTCAGATCACCGCTACCCTGCCGCTGGCTGAGAACATGCCGGGCTCTGGCGCCACCCGCCCGGGCGATGTCATTACCCACTACGGTGGCCTGACCTCCGAAGTTCTCAACACCGACGCCGAGGGCCGCCTCGTGCTGTCGGACGCCATCGCGCGCGCCAGCGAGGACAAGCCGGATTACCTCATTGAGACCGCGACACTCACCGGCGCACAGATCGTGGCGCTGGGTTCGCGCACCTCCGGCATCATGGGCTCCGAGGTTTTCCGCGATCGCCTCGCCGAAATCGGCCGCGAGGTGGGCGAGAACGCCTGGGCCATGCCGCTGCTGGAAGAGCACGACGAGGAGATCAAGTCCCAGGCCGCGGACATCCGCAATATCAATGCGAAGCGTGAGGGCGGCATGGAGTTCGCCGGCACCTACCTCAAGCAGTTCGTGGGCGAGGGCATCGAGTGGGCCCACATCGATATCGCCGGCCCCTCTTGGAACGGTTCCGCCCCGCGCGGCTACACCCCGAAGCGCGCCACCGGAGTTCCGGTGCGCACCGTGGTCGCAGCGCTGCGCGAGATCGCAGAAGCCTAAATCAGAGCGGCTTCCATGTGTCCCTTCGTGTGAGCGGCTTTAGGCCGCTCACACCTCTTCGCCGGCGATGACGTAGTCCTCCTTATCCGCCAATGGGAGGACCGTACCGTCGGACATGGCGCGGTCGGTGACGAGCCCGTCGTCGTCGACAAGCGCGACCTCGTTGCCTTCCTCACGCAGCCGGCGCAGTCCTTCCTTGAGCATGCGCCGGCCCACCTTGTGCAGGCCAGAGACCTGGGAGAAGTCCAAGGCCAAGCGCTTGCCGGAGAACTGGCGCTCCTCCAGCTCGTGGAGGATGGCTTCGGTGGCGGTGAAGTTGATGTGGCCCTGCAGGCGGATAATCGCGGTGTCGTCGTCCTCGTCGACGCTGCGAACTGGGTGCACACCAAAGCGGTTTTCCGTGGACATCAAGTGCAGGCCCATGTCCGAGGAGAGCTCGCGGAAGATTTCGGTTCCGCGCACGCTATTTCCCTGCTCATCGAGACGCGGCGAGAACGTCGCCACGCCGATCTGCCCCGGCAGCGTTCCAATGAGTCCTCCGGATACGCCGGACTTAGCGGGGATTCCCACCTCCGCCATCCAGCGCCCAGCACCGTCGTACATGCCGCAGGAACTCATCACCGCCAGCGTCATGCGGCAGACGTCGGCGTCCAAAATCTTCTCCCCCGTTACCGGCTGGCGGCCACCATTAGCCAGGGTCGCGGTCATGACGGCGAGGTCGCGCACGTCCACCGACAGGGCACACTGCGAGGTATAGGACAGCACGGCGTCGTGGGCATCGTCCTGGATGATGCCGTAGGAGCGCAGCATATGTGCCAGGGACAGGTTGCGCTCAGCGTGCTCAAGTTCCGAGTCACACAGGCGCTTATCGACGTCCACCTCGCGCCCCGCCAACTGGGATATGAAGGCGCGGATCTTTTCCACGCGGTCCACCACGGTCGACTCCACCCCATTAATCAGCTGATTGACCACGATGGCACCTGCATTGATCATCGGGTTCAGGGGGCGGTGGTCCTTGGCTAGGGATAACTCATTGAAGGCCTGCCCCGAGGGCTCGAGTCCTACCACCTCACGAACCGCGTCAGGGCCGAACTCGCTCAGAGCGAGGGCATAGACGAAGGGCTTGGAAATGGATTGAATGGTAAAGCGGGTCTCCGCGTCACCGGCGCTGTAGAGGTGGCCCGTCACAGAGCACAGCGCAACCCCCAGCTGCTCGGGGTTTGCGGCAGCCAGCTCCGGGATATAGTCCGCGACTTCTCCGGAATCGTGATCGTGAACGCCATCAAGGATCTTCTGTAGATAAAAAGGAATCGGTGTTTTCATCGTTTCCCAGCGTATAGAATTGCCGCGTATGACACCTGCACTCATCATTGTCGACGTCCAACATGACTTCTGCCCCGGCGGAGCCCTCGCCACCGAGCGCGGAAATGAGGTGGCCGATCGCATCGGTGCCCTCCAGCCTTCCTACGACACTGTCGTTGCCACGCAGGACTGGCACATCGATCCGGGTACCCACTTCTCCGAGAATCCAGACTTCGTTGATACCTGGCCCACGCACTGCGTGGCCGATTCCTTCGGCGCCGCGATGCACGAAGCGATCGGACCCGCCCAGGCCTATTTCAAGAAGGGTGAATATACCGCTGCGTATTCCGGTTTCGAAGGCACGGCCGACGGCGTTCCCCTGGCAGAGTGGCTGCGCGAGCACGACATCACCGCCGTGGACATCGTGGGCATCGCTACCGATCACTGCGTGCGCGCCACCGCTGCCGACGCCCTTGCGGAGGGATTCACGGTGCGTGTGCTGGCGGATTACTGCGCGCCTGTCGACGAGGCCCGCGGCGCCGCCGCTCTGGAAGAGCTTGAGAAGGCAGGCGCCACCATCATTACTGGCTAGGCAGCACCCCTCTAATTGCCGTTCTGGCCATTCCGCTGCTGTCGCTGCTCAAACCGCTGACGGCGCTCGCGTTGTTCCTCCCGCTTGCGCAGAATGCGCTCTCGCTCGATGCGCTCGCGCATGCGCTGGGGGTAACCAGTCTCTTCGACGTCATAGACATCGCAGCGCAGAAGCTTAGCCACCGCGTCGATGCCTTTGGGCCCACCAATGCGACGGCGGATGAAGGCGCCGTTTTCATCCACCACAACGACAGACATCTCGTTGACCACGGTCTCCGGTTCAATAAAGGCCTCAATAAAGGCACGTCCCTGAGCCCAGGCTTGAAGCTCTTGGGCGTCTTCTGCGCGAATGGTCTCCCCCGGTGCGCGGGGCGGGCGCAGTTGGGACTTGGAGCTATTGCGGCGGAAGGGGTTGAACATGGCTCTTTAGCCTACCGGAGCCCACCTTCAGCCACTTCCTGTGGAGGTTGCCCCAATTCACCCCACCCATGCGCAGCTTTTATAAACACGCTGTAGAATCAAACACTAGCGTTTCACTAATTCCAACTTTCGAGGAGTCTTAACACTTATGGCACACTCTGTTGTGATGCCCGAACTGGGCGAATCCGTAACCGAAGGCACGATTACCCAGTGGCTGAAGTCCGTCGGTGACACCGTCGAGGTCGACGAACCGTTGCTCGAGGTCTCCACCGACAAGGTCGACACCGAAATCCCCTCCCCGGTCGCCGGCACCATCCTCGAAATCAAGGCTGAGGAAGATGACACCGTAGACGTGGGCGCAGTCATCGCCATCATCGGTGACGAAGGCGAATCCGCACCGGCTGCTGAGGAGTCCGCGGATTCCTCCGAGAAGGCTGCCGAGACCCCAGACAAGCCCGCTGAGGACGCTGAGTCCGAGGCGCCTGCTGCTTCTGGTGATGCCACCGACGTGGAAATG
>NZ_KV796720.1:0-251 GCF_001809235.1 Corynebacterium sp. HMSC072A04
CGAGCCTGGTTATGAGGATGGTTCTGGTAAGCCGGGTGAGGATGTTAAGGTTCCTGCTCCTGAGTTCAAGGACAAGGACGGCAAGGACACCAAGGCTCCGGAGGGCACGAAGTTCACCCCGGGTGAGAACGTTCCGGATGGTGTGACCATTGATGAGAACACTGGTGAGATCACCGTGAAGGTTCCGGAGGATGCGAAGCCGGGTGACAAGATCACTGTTCCGGTTGTTGTGACTTACCCGGATGGTTCTA
>NZ_KV796721.1:0-1531 GCF_001809235.1 Corynebacterium sp. HMSC072A04
GCTCCTTAGAAAGGAGGTGATCCACCCGCACCTTCCGGTACGGGTACCTTGTTACGACTTCGTCCCAATCGCCGATCCCACCTTCGACAGCTCCCTAACAAGTTTAGGCCACTGGCTTCGGGTGTTACCAACTTTCATGACGTGACGGGCGGTGTGTACAAGGCCCGGGAACGTATTCACCGCAGCGTTGCTGATCTGCGATTACTAGCGACTCCGACTTCATGGGGTCGAGTTGCAGACCCCAATCCGAACTAAGGCCGGCTTTCAGCGATTCGCTCCACCTCACAGTGTCGCTGCGCGTTGTACCGACCATTGTAGCATGTGTGAAGCCCTGGACATAAGGGGCATGATGATTTGACGTCATCCCCACCTTCCTCCGAGTTAACCCCGGCAGTCTCTCATGAGTCCCCAACCAAATGCTGGCAACATAAGACAAGGGTTGCGCTCGTTGCGGGACTTAACCCAACATCTCACGACACGAGCTGACGACAACCATGCACCACCTGTACACCAGCCACAAGGGACACTACATCTCTGCAGCAATCTAGTGTATGTCAAGCCCAGGTAAGGTTCTTCGCGTTGCATCGAATTAATCCACATGCTCCGCCGCTTGTGCGGGCCCCCGTCAATTCCTTTGAGTTTTAGCCTTGCGGCCGTACTCCCCAGGCGGGGCGCTTAATGCGTTAGCTACGGCACAGAAGACGTGGAAGCCCCCTACACCTAGCGCCCACCGTTTACGGCATGGACTACCAGGGTATCTAATCCTGTTTGCTACCCATGCTTTCGCTCCTCAGCGTCAGTAACTGCCCAGAGACCTGCCTTCGCCATCGGTGTTCCTCCTGATATCTGCGCATTTCACCGCTACACCAGGAATTCCAGTCTCCCCTACAGCACTCAAGTTATGCCCGTATCGCCTGCACGCCCGAAGTTAAGCCCCGGAATTTCACAGACGACGCGACAAACCACCTACGAGCTCTTTACGCCCAGTAATTCCGGACAACGCTCGCACCCTACGTATTACCGCGGCTGCTGGCACGTAGTTAGCCGGTGCTTCTTATACAGGTACCGTCACAAAAAGCTTCGTCCCTGTCGAAAGGAGTTTACAACCCGAAGGCCGTCATCCCCCACGCGGCGTCGCTGCATCAGGCTTCCGCCCATTGTGCAATATTCCCCACTGCTGCCTCCCGTAGGAGTCTGGGCCGTATCTCAGTCCCAATGTGGCCGTACACCCTCTCAGGCCGGCTACCCGTCGACGCCTTGGTAGGCCATTACCCCACCAACAAGCTGATAGGCCGCGAGCTCATCTTGCACCGAAAAAACTTTCCAACCACCACACTAAAGGCAGTTCATATCCGGTATTAGACCCAGTTTCCCAAGCTTATCCCAGAGTGCAAGGCAGATCACCCACGTGTTACTCACCCGTTCGCCACTCGAGTACCAGTGCAAGCACTGGCCTTTCCGTTCGACTTGCATGTGTTAAGCACGCCGCCAGCGTTCGTCCTGAGCCAGGATCAAACTCTCCACAAAAAAG
>NZ_KV796722.1:0-30051 GCF_001809235.1 Corynebacterium sp. HMSC072A04
ACGTGTCTACTTTCCGGGGGTCAGGCCCCTTCCTGAAGGAACTGAAGGCTGTTCCCTACGGGAGAAAAAACGAGAACCCCTCTCCCTACAACCTTTGTCCGGTCTTTGAATCAGTAGAGCCTGTTCCGCAAGTGCGCGATATCCGTAGTGGGCTTGTGTTTTTCGGAGCGATGGTCTTGGCAGCGGGACTCATCTTCTTTGTGGGCTTGCTTCTTAACAGCTTCAAGGTTCCGGTTCTCTTGGCGTTTCTTCTTGGCGCGTTGCTCCTTTATTTTTTATTTCTCATCGCTAAGCATGCGCTGTTTGTTCTTCGCATTAATAGGGCCTGGAAGAATGGCTGGATCGATTTTTATCCGGTTCTCCTTGGCAGTCTTTTTCACGATGAGGAGAATGCCAGGCGTGGGAAGAAGGGGAATTTTTATGCCACGAGGGCGTTGGTCGTGGCGCCAAACGGCGAGTCCCGGATGCTCGAGGTGTCCGTGGAAGGGCTGAGGTTGGACCGAATGATTAGGGAAGGCGCTGTCATGGCGCGTGACCGCCAGGGGATCCGCCTTGATGCAATCCGTAATAACGGGTGGACATTCTGGGCAGTCGTTCGTGGTCGGCCGTTGGACGACGGAAGCGTGGAACATAGGCTGTCCGCTTCACAGGTGGCTGCGGGCTTGGATCGCGTTCGGCATGGTTGGCCATTGGATCGGCTTGATTCCTTGCCTGATGGCCCGTGAATTTTGACTATTAGCCATGGTTGTGGGTCATTTCACTCACCAGTCGGTGCATTGCCGGTTTCGGGCCGCTGACCTGTACACTGGTTCGGTACATACGGACGCGTCTACCGCAGAAAGTGCATGGATTTAATGTCTGAATCTAACTCCCGCGACCACGAGCGTGGCCGCGAAGGTTCCTCGGAAAGCAACCGGGGAAACAACCGCTCTGGTGGCCGGAAGTTTGAAAAGCGTGGCGGCGCATCGGGGCGTCGAGAAGAGCGTCGCGGCGATCGCCGCGATGACCGCCGTGGCGGTCGCGCTGGTGCGAAACCTCGTCGTGGGGATCGCCGCAACGATCGGCAGGGCCACGATCGTGATAAGCACAAGGCCTCGCATCCGCAGCGTTCGGGCTACCGTGAGGAGCGGATCAATCGCCGCATGACGGACCCGGATCTGCCATCTGATATCGATATCACTGACCTCGATCCTTCTGTGCTGCAGGACCTCTCCTCGCTATCGAAGGAAAACTCCGAAGCAGTGGCCAAGCATCTCATTATGGCGGCAACGTGGCTTGATGATGACCCGCAGCTGTCACTTCGCCACGCGCGCGCGGCAAAGGATCGCGCTGGACGCGTATCGGTTGCGCGTGAAATGAATGGAATCGCCGCCTACCGTGCTGGGGAGTGGAAGGAAGCTCTGGCGGAGTTGCGCGCTGCGCGCCGCATTTCCGGTGGCCCTGGATTGCTTGCCGTGATGGCGGATTGTGAACGCGGCCTTGGTCGCCCAGAGAAGGCCGTGGAATTGTGGCGCAGCGAAGAGGCCAAGGAGCTGGCACCGGAGGATGCCATCGAGTTGGCAATCGTGGCTGCAGGTGCACGCTTAGACATGGGTCAAGCAGATTCTGCTGTGGTCACGATTCAGCGCGCGCAGCCGAACAAGGACGCCACAGGCGTGTCTGCCTGCCGCCTTTCTTATGCTTACGCCAATGCTCTGCTGGAGGCCGGCCGTAAGGATGAGGCACAGGAATGGTTCCAGCACGCGGTTGACATCGATGAAGGAGACTGGACCGACGCCGCGGAGCGTCTGACCGAATGTAAATAATGAGTATTCTCAAGACCCACGATTCGCTGCTGCTAGATCTTGACGGAACCGTGTGGGAGGGAGGACAGGCGCTCCAGTGCGTCGTTGACGTTATTAACTCCTGCGGTGTTCCCGCGGTGTATGTGACGAACAATGCTTCCCGCAGCCCCCAGACCGTGGCTGGCATGCTGGGAGAAATTGGATTGAAAACGGATGCCAACCATGTTGTTACCTCCGCGCAAGCCGCAGTCAAGATTGCCCGTGAGGACTTCCCGGCAGGAACCAAGGTTCTCGTTATCGGCGCTGACTCATTCCGCACTCTGGCCCGTGAGGCAGGGTTCGAAATAGTCGACAGCGCCGATGATAAGCCTGCGGCAGTGTTGCAAGGCATGGATAAGTCGGTCGGTTGGGAACAGCTTTCCGAGGGGGCATTTGCTATCAATCAAGGTGCGAAATACTACGCCTCCAACCTCGATACGTCGCTGCCGACGGAGCGAGGAATGGCCGTGGGCAATGGCTCGCTCGTCGCGGCTGTTGTTTCGACCACGGGCGTTGAACCTATTTCTGCAGGCAAACCGGAGCCCGCTATGTTTACGCAGGCGGCCAAGCTGGTGGGGTCGACCAAGCCCCTTGCTGTCGGCGACCGTCTGGACACCGATATCGTCGGTGGTAATAACGCAGCGATGGATACGTTCCACGTGTTGACCGGTGTATCTCGTGAGCTGGCGCTTATTGAAGCCATTCCGGAGGCACGTCCCAATTTCATCGGCGCGGGCTTCCACGAGCTCTCCCTCTCGGAAGCACAGGCACGGCCAGGAGCCCAGGGTGGATTCCGGGCTCGGTATGACGGTTATGACATTGTCCTCCAAGGAGGCGATGAGAAGTCGACTTCGGTCGAGGCGCTGCGCACGGTTTTGGAAGTAGCCTGGGCGGGCGCTGAGCCTCCTCGCTATATTCAGCCGCGGAGCGAGGCCGCTGAAAGGGTAGTATCCACATGGCGGTAAAGCCCCATGACCCGCGGGCGGTGCTTGCCCCAGAAAAGCTGGATGCGTCCATCGCCGCGATTCTTAACGAGCCATCGGAAACTCTTGAGCAGGAGCTGGTCCAGCTGGACCGTGCTCACACCGTGCTGCGGGATGCGCTTCAAGACAACTAGCGCTTTACACCAAGGAATGTAGGGGAAAGAGGACCTGTCTATGCCACCGCAACGTCGCCGTCTTGACGCGGAGTTGGTACGCCGAAAGATCGCGCGCTCACGTGAGCACGCTGTTGAGATGATCAAGGCCGGCCGCGTGACGGTTGGTGGTTTCAAGGCCACCAAACCCGCCACGGTGGTGGAACCAGAGGTATCCATCAAGGTGGAGGCCAGTGAGGGGGATGACTGGGCGTCGCGAGGCGCGCACAAGCTCTTGGGCGCACTCGAAGCCTTTGACGTGGATCTGAAGGGCAAGCGCGTGTTGGATGCAGGAGCGTCGACCGGTGGGTTTACCGATGTCTGTTTGCGCCGCGGTGCCGCGGAGGTGTTATCGGTTGACGTGGGCTACGGGCAGCTGTTGTGGCGCCTGCAAAACGATGAGCGCGTTACCGTGCTAGACCGCACGAATATTCGCAATCTGACCCTAGAGCAGACCGGTGGGCCGTGCGATGCCATGGTGGGTGACTTATCTTTTATCTCCTTGAAATTGGTGCTTCCGGCCATCGTGGAATGCATGGTCGATGGCGCGTGGTTACTGCCCATGGTCAAGCCACAGTTTGAAGTAGGTAAGGACCGTATTGGCGCCGGCGGCGTGGTGCGGTCACCCGAGCTTCGCGCGGAAGTAACCAAGGACGTGGCGGTCTTCGCTCAGGAGCTCGGCCTAAGCGTAAAAGGTGTGGCTGCCTCCCCGCTACCGGGACCGAGCGGTAACGTCGAGTATTTCCTCTGGCTGGTCAAGGACGCGATGTCCACCCCGGAGGATAGGCTGGACGTACTGATTGATACGGCAATTAAGGAAGGACCTCAGTGAGCACTACCAGCGCCGCGGATGGCACCATGCGCCGTGAAATTCTTCTTGTCCCGCACGCCAGTCGCGAGGAAAACCTTGCCGCCACCCACCGGGCCGCGGAGCTGCTGCAGGAGGCAGGCATTAAGGTGCGCGTCTGTGCTGCGGATACTGTGCTTCCCGGGCTGCAGCACGTCCGGCATACACCAGCGGCAGCAGAGGGCTGCGAACTGGTGTTGGTGCTCGGAGGCGATGGCACGTTCTTGCGCGCTGCGGATATGGCCCGCGCCGTGGACGTTCCGGTGTTGGGCATCAACTTGGGGCACGTGGGCTTCCTCGCAGAATGGGAAGCGGAGTCCCTAGACCGTGCGCTCGTGCGCGTCATCGAGCAGTCCTATGACGTCGAAGACCGCCTGACCATCGACGTGAGCGTCTTCGATTCGGAAGGCGCGTTGCGTGAGCGCAGCTGGGCGCTGAATGAGGCGTCGATTGAAAATCTCAACAGGTCCGGAGTGCTTGATGCCATCCTCGAAGTGGATGGCCGCCCAGTATCCGCTTTTGGGTGCGACGGTGTACTTATTTCTACCCCTACGGGCTCCACGGCTTATGCCTTCTCCGCCGGCGGCCCTGTGCTGTGGCCTTCGCTCGATGCCATCCTGGTGGTGCCGAATAACGCGCACGCATTGTTTACCAAGCCGCTCGTGGTGTCTCCGGATTCACAGGTAGCGGTGGAATCGGCATCGGCAACGACTCCCGCCGTGGTGATCCTCGATGGTTTTCGGGAAATCTCCATGCCCCCAGGCTCACGCGTGGAAATCGTGCGCGGTGAACGGCCGGTGCGGTGGGTTCGCCTTGACCACCAGCCTTTCACTGACCGGCTTGTGTCCAAGCTGCGCCTTCCCGTGGAAGGCTGGCGCGGACCGCGGCATTAACCTGCTCTAGCGCGTAACCAGGAAGGAAGATAACTCTCCGTGCTCGTTGATATCAGCATTTCTGATCTCGGTGTAATTGAAAGCTCCACCGCGGAGCTTTCGCAGGGGCTCACCGTGCTCACTGGTGAAACCGGTGCTGGCAAGACCATGGTGGTGACCGGACTGCGCCTGCTCGCGGGAGGGCGCGCTGATGCCTCGCGCGTGCGCGAAGGAGCCTCCAAAGCTGCCGTCGAAGGGCACTTTTCTTCTGACTCGAAGGCCGTGGCGGAACTAGTCGAGGAAGCCGGGGGAGAGCCCGATGAGAACGGCGAATACATCGCCTCCCGCACGGTGTCGGCTGCGGGACGCTCGCGGGCCTACCTGGGTGGGCGAGCGGTGCCAGCGGCGACGCTGGGGGAGTTCGCTTCCCATCTCATTACCGTCCACGGGCAAAACGATCAGCTGAGGCTGTTGTCTACTGATCAACAGCTGGCGGCCATTGACCGCTTCGACCCTGCAGTCGACGCGGTCCGCGAGGCATATACCCAGGCATTTAGCCGCTGGCGCGCGTTGGCCAAGGACTACCAGCGCCGTACAGAATCACGGCGTGAGATGGCACAGGAAGTCGACCGGCTCCAGTTCGCGATAACGGAGATTTCGGACCTTGACCCGGAACCGGGCGAGGACGCAGAGCTCGTGACCCTCATTAAGCGCCTGCAGGATGTTGATGCCCTGCGCGAGGGAGCCGCCACCGCGCTGAGCGCCCTCGATGGTGGGGAAGGTTTCGGTGATGAGGACACCGCAGTCAACCTCGTCGGCACCGCTGAAACCGCGCTGGCTGGGGCCAGCGACGTCGAACTCGCGCGGCTCGGGGAGCGATTGAGCGAGGTCACCGCGCAATTGACCGATATTGCCGCTGAGCTCACCACGTATCTGGGAAATCTCCCCGCAGATCCCAACCTCCTCGAGGAATCCCTGCAGCGCCAACAGGAGCTCAAGCGCCTGACACGTAAGTATGCCGCAGACATCGATGGGGTGTTGGCCTGGCGTGACGCGGCAGAAGCGAAACTCGCGACGTTGGACACCTCCACCGAGGCCCTCGAAGCATTGAAGAAGGAGGTAATGGCGGCCGAAAAGACAATGGTGGCTAAGGCCGAGAAGCTCACCGCCGCCCGCACCAAGGCAGCGAAGAAGCTGGGCTCGCAGGTCACCGAGGAGATTCACGGCTTGGCCATGCCTCATTCCACACTGACGGTCGCCGTGCACAAGGCGAAGTACTCCAAGACGGGCGCGGATGAAGTGGAATTCCAACTCAACGGAAAGCCCTTGGCCTCGGCCGCCTCCGGCGGTGAGCTCTCCCGCGTCATGCTGGCGATGGAAGTGGTACTCGCCAGCGGCGACGGAACCACGTTGGTCTTCGATGAGGTAGATGCCGGCGTCGGTGGGCGCGCGGCGGTGGAGATTGGGCGTCGTCTAGCGCGCCTGTCCATCACCAACCAGGTCATTTGCGTGACCCACCTGCCCCAAGTGGCTGCCTATGCGGATTCGCACCTGCACGTGTCCAAGGAGAAATTCACCTCAGGCGTGGCGGATTTGAGCGCCGAGGAACGCGTCGAGGAACTCGCCCGCATGCTCGCTGGTCTTGATGACACCGCGACTGGCCGCGCGCATGCCCAGGAGCTCTTCGACCGGGCTCAAGCAGAAGTAGAGAGTTTCCGCGCGCCTTCCACACATTGAGCGCCTAACAGGGGAAACTGTCAGGCATGAGTCTGTTTTCCCGTAACACCGATCTGCCTGGAGAACACGGCGCGCTGCGTGATTGCACCCCGGGTGGCAAGGGCATGAAGAAGTTCAGCGCCGGTGACTTCGCAGTCATCAACGCCGCCAACATCTCCCGCCAAGAGGCCCAGACCCTCGTGGATATGAAACCAGCTGCTGTGATTAACGTGGCGGAGTTTTCTACCGGCTCCATTCCGAATTATGGCCCGCACATGCTTCTCGACGCCGACGTCACCCTTATCGAGGGCGTGGGCCAAGATTTCGTCAGCAACTTCAAGGACGGGAAGAAGGCGCGTCTTACTGAGGACGGGACGGTGTATGTGGGGGATACCCAGCTGTCTTCTGGAACGGTGGTTACCCGGGACCGCGCGGAGAAGAACTTCTCCTCCGCGCAACGCGAACTTATCGACCATATGGAAGCCTACTTCGGCAATTCCATCCAGTTCATTCACTCCGAAGGCCCGCTCCTCATCGATGGCCTTGGTGTTCCGGATGCCGGTTCTGTCATGGCGGGACGCAAGGTCCTCGTGGTGTCGCCCTCTGAGGAGCACCGCAAAAAGCTCACGCTGCTGCGCAACTTCATCCGCGAGTATGAACCCGTCATCATCGGTGTCGACTCTGCCGCAGATACTTTGGTTGAGCTGGGCTATCAGCCTAACTTCATCGTGGGAAATCCTTCGGAAGTGAGCTCTGAAACCCTGCGCAGTGGTGCCCAAGTTATCCTCCCAGCTGAGCCGGACGGCACTGCGGAAGGACTCGAGCGCATTCAGGATCTGGGAATTGGCGCGATGACATTCCCGGCTGCGACAGACTCAGCAACGGATCTTGCACTCCTGCTCGCGGATTACCACGAAGCGCAGATGATTGTGCAGGTTGGAGGCGCCCTCGATCTCGATGACATCTTTGCCAACGAGCCGACTGCCACGCCCGCAGCCCTGTTGTGCCATATGAAGGCCGGTACGCGCCTCGTGGACGCGGACGCCGTCATCAACCTCTACACCGCGCCGAATTCCGGCGCAATGGGGTGGCTGTGGGCCCTGCTGGGCATCCTCGTGGCGCTGGCTGTGGTCATCCTCATCGTCGGCCTGGGTGGCGATGAATCATTCCTGCAGAACCTGATCGATACGTGGAACAACTTCGCGCTGAGCGTGCAGGGGTGGTTCAAATAATGGGTTCGCCTAAATCCCTGATTGTCACCGGCCTTGGCTTCGGCGCAGCCATTGGTATTGCGTTGGGCACGTTGGTCATCGCACCGAACATGGACTCCACCCCGGGGCGCGGTGGGGAGTCCAACGACGAGGTCCGAGAAAAATACAGCAAGCTGGTGCTTGACCACAACATTGCGAAGGCCCAGCTGGATTCCGCTGATTCCGTGATGGGGGACCTCGGCCGTTACGTCGTCGACGGCACTCTAGTCCAGCGTCCGGTCATGGTACTCAGCATGCCCGACGCCAATGATGCCGATGTCACCGCTGTGAAGGATCTTCTAGGCTCCGCCGATTCCACCGACGCTGGAAGCATTAAACTGACCGAAAAATTCTTGGCCCAGGAATCCGCAGACAAGTTGTTGTCCCTCGTCACCACCACGCTGCCGGCAGGAGCGAAGCTCGATAAGAAGAAGATCGATGCCGGTACTCATGCCGGCCAAGCGCTTGCTGCTGGGCTGATGATGGATGCTAAGACCACCCAACCGCTTGCCACCGTCGACGATCGGGCGACCTTGCTGCGTGCCTTGCGCGATGCCGGCTACATCGACTACAAGGATGGCACGATCCTGCCCGCTCAGGCGGTCGTAATCGTCGGCGGCGGCCTGACACCGGGAGAAGACGAAGAGAGCCCTGGCAAGAAGTACGCTATCGACACCACCGTCAAGTTCCTGGAAGGTTTCGAGTCCACGGACGCCGCCATGGTGTATGCCGGGCGCGTGCAGTCTGCAGGGGATGGCGGAGTGTTGGAAAAGCTGCGGGCGGCCAAGACTGGGATTAGTACCGTGGACTCCATCGACCACCCGGTCTCCCAGATGGCCAGCGTTTTGGCCGTCAAGGAGCAGCTTGATGGCGGCCGCGGCGTGTACGGTTCTGCAGCGAATGCCGAGGGCGCCGCGCCGGCGCTGCCGAAGGATCTCTAAATGCCACACGAGTTTCGTACGGTGGGAAGCGAGCTGCTTGTCGACGCCCCCATTATCGCCGTCCGCCGTGATGACGTTGTGATGCCGGGAGATGTCGTGGCGCAGCGGGAGATCGTCGAGCACCTCGGTGCCGTGGCCGTTGTGGCTTTGGACGAGGACAACCGAGTCGCCATGGTGGAGCAGTACCGCCACAGTGTGAGCAAACGCCTGTGGGAGCTGCCAGCCGGTTTGCTCGACGTCAAAGGTGAAGATGAGCTCATTGGCGCACAACGTGAACTCCAAGAAGAGGCCGGACTGGCCGCCGAGAACTGGGGTGTGTTGACCGATCTGGTGACCTCCCCGGGCTTTTGTGAAGAAGCCGTACGAGTGTTCGTGGCGCGTGGGCTGCGGGACGTCGCCAAGCTCGAGGCCACAGGTGATGAAGAGGCCGACATGGGGTTTTCGTGGGTGTCGCTCGCGGAGGCCGTCGATCGCATCCTCGCCGGCGAGATTGTGAACTCTATTGCAGTGGCCGGAATTCTCGCCGCCTATGCCTGTGTGCGTGAAGGACGCACACCGCGGCCGGTTGATTCACCTTTCGAGTTGCGGCCGCAGTCGCTGGCTAGCCGGCGTACCGGACCGGATTTGAAGAAGCTGTGAGCAGCACGACTCCCGCTGCCGCCGCTGGGCAAGCGTGGCTGATGCACCTCATGGTGGAAAAAGGTGCCTCGAAGAACACGGTGAGTAATTACCGGCGTGACATCAATCGCTACGTGTCGTGGCTAGCGGAATCTGGGATCACGGATTTGCGCCAGGTTTCTCGCGCGCACGTGGAGAACTACCTCATGTACCTGCGTGAATCCCTCGCCCAGTCCTCGGCCAGTCGAGCGCTGATCGTCGCGCGTGGGCTGCATAAATTTGCGCTCGCGGAGGGGATGATTGAAGAAGACGTCGCGGCGGAGGTTTCGCCGCCCAAGCGGGCCCAAGCGCTACCGGAGACCCTCAGCGTGGAGGACGTCGAGACTTTGCTCAACGCCATTCCCACTGATGAATCCGCAGCCCCCATAGACATCCGCGATCGCGCTTTGCTGGAGGTTCTCTACGGCACGGGCGCGCGCATCTCCGAAGTGATCTCCTTGAGCGTGGATGACGTAACGGCTGAGGGGCCGACGTCCGTGCGCGATATTCTGCTGCTGAGCGGCAAGGGCGATAAGCAACGCCTCGTTCCGTTGGGTTCGCACGCGGTAAGAGCGGTCGAGCATTATCTCGTGCGGGCACGGCCGGTCTTAGCAACTGGAGCCTCCCACGCGCTATTCCTCAACACCCGGGGCAAGGCCCTGTCACGGCAAAGCGCATGGGCCGCCATCAAGTCCGCTGCACAGCGCGCGCACTTGAGCGCCAACATCTCTCCGCACACCCTGCGTCACTCCTTTGCTACCCACCTGCTGGAGGGTGGTGCGGATGTGCGTACAGTTCAGGAACTGCTGGGTCATTCTTCCGTGACGACGACGCAGATTTACACGCACGTGACTGCGGATTCGCTTCGCGAGGTGTGGCGCACTGCTCATCCACGCGCCTAAAGGCGCCTAGAATCAGTTCGATTTACATCAACGAAAAGGATTTCTATGACTTCATCTGCTCGCGCTTCCCGGACCTTTCGCGGGGCTGCGATTGCTCTCGCGCTCACCGTATTTCCACTTGCCGGTGTTGCGGCCAACCCGGTGAGCGCGAAGGACGGAATCCCCGGGCTCGGCGCGGCAGTTGCCCATGCTCAGGATGCCACCATCCCCGTGCCGGCTGGACAAACCACGACGGTTTCCCTGCCGGTGCCTGTCGACGTCTCCGTGGCTGCCGATGGGTGGAATGTGAGCGCCTCAGGTGGCACTGCTACGGTGACGGCCCCGCCAGCAGGTGGACAGATTACCGTTCCAGTGACCTACCAGGGCGTGACCATGACCATCGTGCTCGTTGCTGACGCCGATGTCACCGCCGAGGAACTCAACGACGCTGCCGAAAGCGTCGATCCGGGGCGCCTTGGTGGTGGCCAGCCGGGGCCGGAGGACGCAGAGAACCAACAAGGTAACGACGCAGAGAACCAACAAGGTAACGAAGAACTGGGTGGAAACGGCGACGTCACAGACGATGCAAGCGATGGCGGAGCGGCGACCGGTGCGGATAGTTCCAGCACCGGCCACGCGCAACCGCACCGTACGGGCCGTGGCTGGGAAGGCGTGGATGATTCCCACACGTCCTATGTCAACCTAGAATCCACCATCGAAGGCCAGACCATTCACGCCAAGCTAGGTTTGAAACAAGCGCTGGACCTTTATAACCGCTTCAAGCATCTTGAGGATGAAGGCGTCACGCTGCGTTATCTCAACGCGGAAGGGGAGTTCATCGAGGGCGTGAAACGCGACATTGATAAGGGCTCGCGCACCATGACCCTGACCTACCCAGAGGGCATGGAACCCGACAACCCCTTCATCATGCAGTTCATCAACGAGGACACCCAGTCGGCAGAGCTGGTGGTGACACTCACAGACCCAACCCGAGAGAACACCACCGACGTGCCTCCAGAGCAGCAGCTTGACAGCGACAGCGCCACGACAGCTAGCGAAGAATCAGGCACTGATACGGGCCTTGGCGCCGGCGCGGTGATAGCGGGGATTGCGGCACTCGGCATCATCGCATTGGTCGCTGGGTTCGCACTCCGTCGGTTCCGTTCGAACCGGAAGTAAAAGCTCTCGTCGTCTAGCTTCCAGGCTTTATGTGGCGGCTTTTGCTGGCTATAATCGCGATGCGGGTGCTCAAGGGGGTACCCTATAATCACAAGGATGTAAGAGTGCGGCGCCGGTGAGTGCCGCAGGGCTAACGCGAAGATGGCCTAACTAGAGCCGTACAGGTCAAGGAAGCAGGTGTGACTGTGAGCGACGAGGGACTGTTTGAGGCCTCCGAAACACAGGTCGGGTTGACCGGCCGGCCACTGCGGGAGCTTCCGGAACCAGAGCCATTGGAAAAGCATGGTCCCGCCACGATTATCTCCATGTGCAACCAGAAAGGTGGCGTGGGGAAAACCACGTCCACGATCAATATGGGAGCATGCTTGGCGGAGTTGGGGCGTAAAGTCCTCCTCGTTGACTTGGACCCGCAGGGCGCTCTGTCCGCCGGATTGGGTCTGACTCATGACCAGATTCAGGACACCATCTATGACGTCATGCTCGATAGTGAGGTCTCGGTGCATTCTGCCATCGTTCACACCGGCGTGGCGGGGCTCGACCTGGTTCCGGCCAACATTGATCTTTCCGCCGCAGAGATTCAGATGGTCAACGAGGTGGGCCGCGAGCACACCTTGGCTCGAGCGCTGCGCCCGGTACGCAAGGACTATGACTTCATCATCATCGACTGCCAGCCTTCCCTGGGCCTGCTTACGGTCAATGCGCTGGCCTGTTCGCAAGGCGTCATTATCCCGATGGAATGCGAGTTCTTCTCCCTGCGCGGCCTCGCGCTGTTGACCGACACCGTGGAGAAGGTTGCTGACCGCATCAATTTCGACCTGGAGATCATGGGCATTCTGGTCACCATGTTTGACCGTCGCACCCGCCACGCCCGCGAAGTCATGGACCGGGTAGTCGAGTACTTCGGGGATAAGGTCTTTGACACGGTGATTACGCGGACCGTGCGTTTCCCAGAGACCTCGGTAGCCGGTGAACCGATTACCACCTGGGCACCGAGCTCGCAGGCTGCCAAGCAATACCGCGACCTAGCTAAAGAGGTCATTGAGCGGGCCAACGGCTAGCCGCCTATTATGACCCAACTGGAGATCACCGGCTTTCGCATCGCGCTGGGCAATTTTGAGGGTCCGTTCGATCTGCTGCTCCAGCTCATTCAAGCGAAAAAGTTAGATGTCACCGAGGTGGCGCTGTCTGAGGTTACCGATGAGTTCGTGGCCTATACCCGAGCGTTGGGGGAGACCGCGGACCTGGACGAGACGACGGAATTTCTGCTCATCGCCGCTACGCTTTTGGATTTGAAGGCGGCGCGTTTATTGCCGCGCGGCGAGGTCGATGATCTTGAGGACCTCGAACTGCTGGAGACCCGAGATCTGCTTTTCGCGCGGTTGCTGCAGTATAAGGCTTATAAGCAGGTCGCTGACCAGTTTGCGCAGTGGCAGCGCGGCGCCCAGCGCCGCTATCCACGTGCGGTGGCGATGGAGGAGCGCTTCAGCGAGCTTCTTCCACCAGTCAAACTTGGACACACCCCAGCCACGTTCGCGGAGCTCGCCGCCGGGGTATTCCGCCCCAAGCCTCCCGAGGAAGTCGCGACCGGTCACATCCACCAGGTCGCCGTCTCTGTGCCGGAACAGGCTGGAAAAATCCTTACCACGCTCAAGCTGTTAGGCACAGGGCAATGGATGAGCTTTGATGCGTTAACGCGGGACTGCACCATTTCCATGGAAGTCGTGGGCCGCTTCTTGGCATTGCTGGAGCTGTACAAAGCCAAGGCTGTGGATGCGTCCCAACCAGAATCCTTGGGCCCGTTGGAACTGTCGTGGACAGGGCTCGACGTGGATCCGGCCGTTGTTGCGGCGGCGAACTGGGATTAAGGTACGCTACCGACTCATGGAGGACACGTCACCCGCAGCACACAGTGAGGCCCCAGTGCCGAGCGCACCGGCGGCTCTTCCGCTCATCCCGCAATTGCGCTCACGCCTCGAATCAATCCTTCTGGTCATCGATTCGCCCGCCAGCGCGGAAGAGCTGGCCCGCGTAGTAGATGCGGAGGTCTCCGTTGTCAGAGATACTTTGCGGGCAGTGGAGCGCGAGCTCACTGAGCGTGGCTCTGGCATCGACCTGCGCGAGACACCGGAAGGATGGCGTTTTTATACCCGCAAAGAAAATGCAAACGCCGTCGAGCAGTTCGTGCTTGATGGGACCCAAACCAAGCTTTCGCGCGCCGCACTGGAAACCCTCGCGGTCATCGCCTACCGCCAGCCGGTCACCCGCGCCCAAGTCGCTGGTGTTCGCGGTGTCAACGTCGATGGCGTTGTCCGCACGCTGCTTCTGCGCGGGCTCATCCGAGAGATCGAAGGCCCCGAGCCCACAGTCGGCAACGCACACCAGTATGAGACCACTGAGCTTTTCCTGGAGCTTCTGGGAATTGACTCCCTCGAGCGTCTTCCAGACCTCGCGCCGCTGCTGCCAGACATCGAGCAGATCGATGAGGACTACTCATAAAGGCCCACCGTGCGGTAGGATTGCGGCCGGACAACGGCGCGGTTCCGCGCGCCGCAAATTGAAGAACTATTGAGAGGACACATCCGTGACTCCACCCGCTCGCCGCGATGGCACACCGGACAAGAAAAAGCGAGACAGCGACATGATTGTCTCGAACGCTAAGCCGGCCCGCCATCAGCACGTAAAGAAAAAGGCCACCGCCGATTCCGTCGCCCGCGACTTGGGCGCGGACTGGCTGGTAGACGGTAAAGCTAAGAAGAATTCCCAGAACCAAGGCGAACGCCTCCAAAAGGTGCTGGCCAAGGCCGGCGTTGCCTCCCGCCGCCATGCAGAGATTCTCATCGATGAGGGCCGCGTTGAGGTCAACGGTCAGGTCATCATCACCCAAGGCACCCGAGTTAACCCCAACACGGACGTGATCCGCGTCGATGGCACACGCATCAACGTCAACGAAGAAACTCAGTACTTCGTACTCAACAAGCCCCGCGGCATGCAGTCCACTATGTCGGATGACATGGGTCGTCCGTGCGTGGGCGATGTCGTAGCGGATCGAGTCGTGGCGGGCCAGCGCCTGTTTCACGTCGGGCGCCTCGATGCGGATACCGAGGGCCTTCTTTTGCTCACCAACGACGGTGAGCTGGCCAACCGCCTCATGCATCCTAAGTACGAGGTCACCAAGACCTACCTGGCCACCGTTTTGGGTGAGGCCGATAAGAGGCTGGTTCGCCAGCTGCGCGAGGGCGTCGAACTAGAAGACGGCCCGGCGAAGGCGGATTATGTGCAGATCGTGGACAAGAACCAGGGCTATTCGCTGGTGCGTCTTGAGCTGCACGAAGGCCGCAAGCACATCGTGCGCCGCATGCTGAAGGAGGCCGGCTTTCCGGTCCAGCGTCTTGTGCGCACCAAGCTCCACACCGTGCAGCTGGGCGATATGAAGCCCGGCTCCTTGCGCGCATTGAACTCCAACGAATTAACCAGCCTGTACAAGGCGGTGGGGATGTAATGATTTCAAACATGCCAAACCAGGGACTCGTTCTGGCCGTGGATGGCCCGTCGGGCACCGGAAAGTCGACGACCTGCCGCGCGTTGGCCAAGCGCCTCGACGCGAAGTATGTCGATACCGGCGCCATGTACCGGGTGGCTACCCTTGCCGTGCTGCGCGCGGGCGTGGACCCAGCGGATACCGACGCTGTCATTGCCGCAACCGCAAACCTGCCTCTGGAGGTTTCCGATGATCCGGATTCCACGCAGGTTATCTTTGCCGGCGAGGATGTCTCCCGGGTGATCCGCGAGGACGAGGTAACCCGCAACGTGTCGGCAGTCTCCGCCATCCCGGAGGTACGCCAGAACCTCGTGGAGCTGCAGCGGAACCTTGCCGCGCAGGCACACCGTGCCATTGTGGAGGGTCGCGATATCGGCACCGTGGTGCTCGCTGATGCTCCCGCTAAGGCCTTCATGACGGCCAGCGCCGAGGTCCGCGCGCAGCGCCGCCACGATCAGAACCGTGCGGCGGGCATCGACTCGGATTTTGACACCGTGCTTGCCGACGTCGAGCGGCGCGACGCTGCGGACTCCTCCCGCGCCACCTCGCCGCTGCGCCCAGCCGAGGACGCCGTACTCGTGGATACCTCTGAGATGACCCCAGACGAGGTCCTCGATGCCCTCATCGCCGTCGTCGAAGAATCGGCCGCAAAGGAGGCCTCACATGACTAATGGACCGCAGAACCCAAACGTGAACCCCGAACAGCAGCCGGAAGAATTCGAGACGGAATTTCATTACCCGGTAGGCAAACTCGAAGAAGAGGTCGTGCGCGATCCGCATGGCGGGTGGGCGCAGAAGGATTTCGATTCTGAGGACTTCGACTATGAATTCGATGAGTCGGAATTCGACGACTCCGAGTTCGGCGAAGCCGATTTCGGCGAGGAAGAAGATATCGCTGAAGGTGAGAACCCGCTCAGCGAAGAAGAGTGGGAGGCGCTATCTCACGCCTTTGGCGTGGGCGAGGAGCACACGGAGGAAAACCTCTGCACAGTGGCCGTTGTCGGCCGCCCGAACGTGGGTAAGTCTTCCCTGGTGAACCGCTTTCTCGGCCGCCGCGAAGCCGTGGTGGAGGACCACCCAGGTGTGACTCGTGACCGTGTGTCCTACGTGGCGGACTGGAACGGACAGCGCTTCTTCGTTCAGGACACCGGTGGTTGGGATCCCAACGTCAAGGGCATCCACGCCGCCATCGCACGTCAGGCCGAACAGGCCATGGAGACCGCCGATGTCATCGTGTTCGTGGTGGACACCAAGGTAGGCATCACCGAGACCGATGCGGTCATGGCTCGAAAGCTGCAGCGCTCCGAGGTCCCGGTCATCCTGGTATCCAACAAGTTTGACTCGGAAACCATGTACGCAGATATGGCCGAGTTTTACGGGCTTGGATTGGGTGATCCATGGCCGGTATCCGCCCAGCATGGCCGCGGCGGCGCCGACGTCTTGGATGAAATTCTGCGTTTGTTCCCGGAGGAGCCGCGTCATTCCTCGATTACCTCTGGTCCTCGCCGCGTGGCGCTGGTGGGCAAGCCGAACGTGGGCAAGTCCTCCTTGCTAAACAAGCTGACGGCGGAGGAGCGCTCCGTGGTTGACAATGCCGCCGGCACGACGGTCGACCCAGTCGACTCCTTGGTGCAGCTAGATCAGCGCCTATGGAAATTCATTGATACCGCGGGCCTACGCAAGAAGGTCAAGAACGCGCAGGGCCATGAGTACTACGCTTCGCTGCGCACGCGCGGCGTGATTGATGCGGCCGAGGTATGCATCATGCTTATCGACGCCTCCCAGGAAGTCTCCGAGCAAGACCAGCGCGTCCTCAACATGATTCTGGAAGCCGGTAAGGCCCTGGTCATCGCCTTCAATAAGTGGGACCTTGTGGACGAGGATCGCCGCTACTACTTGGAGCGCGAAATCGATGAGAACCTGCGTCACCTGCCGTGGGTGACCCGTGTGAATATCTCTGCGGAGACTGGCCGCGCCCTGCAGAAGCTAGAGCCTGCCATGATTGAGGCTCTCGAGAGTTGGGACCAACGCGTGTCTACTGGTCAGCTCAACAACTGGATGCGTGAGGCGATTGCCGCGAATCCGCCGCCGATGAACAACAACCGCCTCCCGCGCGTGCTGTTCGCTACCCAGGCCTCGACGCAGCCGCCGACGATCGTGCTGTTTACGACCGGCTTCCTGGATGCGGGTTATCGCCGTTACCTGGAGCGCAAGTTCCGTGAGCGCTTCGGTTTCCATGGCTCACCGGTGCGCATCGCGGTGCGCGTGCGCGAGCGCCGTCAGCGCCGCTAACACCCACCTGCGAGGTGGCCCCATGCGTGGTTAAATCCAGCCGTTGGCCTCGGCGCGCCGCGCGGCCTCAAAGCGGTTGCTTGCCTGCGTCTTCGTCATGATGGCGGACACGTGGTTGCGCACCGTACCGCCGCTGAGATGGAGGTGTGCTGCGATATCGGCGGACCCGAGACCGCGAACGAGTAGGCGGCACACCTCGATTTCCCGTTCACTTAGCGGGTTGTCGGGAGTGAAGAGTATGTCCTGAGCAAGCTGCGGATCGATGACACGCAGACCCGAGTGGACGCGGCGGATGGCATCGGCGAGTTCCTCCGGGGGAGTGTCTTTGACGAGGAAGCCATCGACGCCCGCGTTGAGGGCGCGTTTGACGTAACCGGGACGGCCAAACGTGGTGACGATGAGGCTGCGGCAGTGAGTATTGGCGATAGACTTTGCGGCATCGATACCGTTCATTCCGGGCATCTCAATGTCGAGTAGAGCGACGTCTACCTGATGCTCAGCAACGAGTGCGGCGACCTCGGCTCCGGTGGAACACTCGGCAACGACGTCGATGTCGGGTTCGGTACTCAGCAAAGCGGTGAGAGCGCCCCGGACCAGGGATTGGTCTTCGGCGATGAGTACGCGGATGTGTTCGCTCATAACTATCGCACCTGTTGAATCAGCCGGTGGCCGTCCAAGGCGAGGAGGACCGTGGTCACACCTTCGGCACGCTGAGCAATGACCTCGCCACCGACAGCTTCTGCACGGTGGCGAAGGCCGGCGAGACCCGTGAGGCCGTCGGCAAGCGCCTGCGTGGCATCCTCCGTGAAGCCGTTGCCGTTGTCCGTGACCTGGAGGGAATCTTCAGTGAGAATCACCCAGCACTGCGTGGCACCCGAATGACGTACAACGTTGGTGGTGAGCTCGCGCAGTGCCCACGAGAACAGATCTTCATGAGCCCGTGGCTGGGTGAGAGTCTCTGGAAGGTGAGCTTGGATTCCGGCGGTTTCCAGAATGCGCCGCGCGGCTTGAATTTCGCCAGCAAAGGTGGGGTTCTTCATGCGAGTAACAGTGGAGCGGACCTCGGCAAGGGATAACCGAGACAGCGAACTAATCTCCTCGAGCTCGGCAGCGGCCTTGGTAGGGTCGCGGTCGATGAGCCGGCGGGCCACTTCGGCCTTGAGGTTGATAGCCGTGAGGGTATGGCCGAGGAGATCGTGAATATCTGAGGCAATGTCTTCTCGTTGCTGGGCCAGATCCAGGTCGTGGCGCAACGCTGTTTCGGTGTCTTCGCGCTGGGAGAGAGCACCGAGGGCCAAGATAAGGAGGGGCCAGCCGAAGAGGATTATTGCGAGGTCAACAAAGCGTGGGCGGTCGTACACCCAGACGGGAATGCTAGCTACGAGTCCGGTGAACGCAATGATGGTGGCAGCAGTTTTCAGCGGCAGTGTGAAAGCGATCAAGGCTCCGAGGTAGGGCACGAAGACCACAATCCAGGCGCCGTGAGAAGGGACGGCGGCAAGCGCGATCAGCGCGAGAATAACCCACCGGATAGCTACTCGATGGTTATGTGACCACCCACGTGGATAGTCGTGCACCGTACCGAAAGAGACAAGGTAAGCAGCACAAAACACCGCGGTGATAATAACCGCCCAGGTTCGCTGGGCGGTGGAATAGCTGGGCTGGAGGAGGATCTGCAGCAGCACCGGTAGGAGAAAGATGAGCCAGACAGCGGCGAAAGCAGCGTCACGTGGTCTGAAGTTCCGCATCATGTTCGCTCCTTGTCGCGCTTGTGCAAAAGCAGGCATAGCCCGACGAACACCACCGTCCATACAGCGATATTAACGTATGCGTACCAGAGCGGGTCCTCAATGAAGAGGCGTTCGCCATTGATCATCTGGGAGCCTTCAGAAAGGGGCCAACGGGCAAGCGCTTGCGCGCCATACATTGGGGTGAAGCGACCTACCTCCAACAGCGATTCCTTCAGCGGCATGAATACGTTCCCGGCAAACGCAAGTATGACGATGGTCGAGGTCGCTACGGAGACGGTGTTTTCCGAGGGAATGAGCATAGCGCAGGCCATGCCGTAGAAGCCGAAGGGAATGGCGCAGACAACAGTTATGAGAAAAGCTAGCGTCCACTGGTCCGGCTGCATGGACGCCTTGGTCAGCCCACCGGTAATGAAGACAGCGGCAATGGGCAGGATGGCGCGAACCGCGATGTTGAGAAAGTTGGCAACGGCTAGCTGGGAAGACCGAAGGGGAGTCAACGCTAGTTGGCGGCCCCAACCCGCGCGATTCTCTGCGACCATAGATCCGGCTGCACCCACAGCGCCAGTGGCTCCTGCATAGAGCGCCATACCGATCATGACCAGTGCGGCGACATTCCCACCGTTGAATTCGATGTCGCCGTACTCTTGCATCGCGCCAAAGAGGATATAGAAAATGATTGGCAGGCCGATGCTGAAAAAGAGCGTGGGCAGGTCGCGGCGCAGACGTTTAAGGTCGTGGGCCGCGTAGTTGAGGGTTGTCCCGAGCGTGGGAGTTACGGCATTGTTGATGCTCATCGTGGGGTCTCCTTATGGGGTAGTCGTGTCGGGGGAAGCGTTAGAGAGCTCCATAAAGGAGTCTTCGAGGCTATGGCCGGAAATCGTGATGTCCCGGGCCGTGGTTTCGGTGAGTAAGTAGCGAGCAAGTGCATCAGAGTCTCGGGTCGTGATGGACAGGCCGGTGTCTGTGTGCTCTTGATACAGCACCCCTGGAAAAGACCCGGTCACGAGGTTGTCCGGAATCCCGTCGGGGAAGCTGGCACGGATGGTACGGGTGGCGTTTGCATTGCGGATCTCCTCGGTGGAGCCATCAGCTTGAATCTCGCCCCTGTTGAGCATGATGATGCGTTGCGCAAACGTATCTGCCTCTTCGAGATAGTGAGTGGTGAGAAGAATCGTTCGCCCAGCGCTAGCTTCCTCGTGCATGGCCTCCCAAAAATGACGGCGGGCGCCGGCGTCCATGCCTGCGGTTGGTTCGTCGAGAAGCAGCACCTCCGGATCTCCCAACAAGGCCAGCCCGAAGCGCAGACGTTGTTGCTCGCCGCCAGAGCACTTGCCCACGCGGCGCGAGAGGATAGAGCCCAAGTTGGCGCGCTCGATGATCTCCTGATAGGGGCGGTGGACGGGAAACGCGGCACCGAGAAGCTCAAGGGTTTCCTTCACGGTTATCTCCGGTAATAAGCCGCCAGATTGCATGACGGCACCGATACGCCCACTTTTAGAGGCATGAGATGGAGAGGCGCCAAGCACACTAATAAACCCTGAGGTTGGGGTGGTCAGCCCCAGGATGAGGTCAAGCAGCGTGGTCTTGCCGGCGCCATTGGTGCCTAAGAGGCCGACGATTTCACCTTGCTGAATGCTAAAAGAGACGTCGTGAAGCGCGCGCACAGGATTGCGGGAGGAGGCGTTGAAGGTCTTGCTTACAGCGGTGACGTCGATTGCTGGTGGGGTGGTACGTGTCGTGCTCATACCTTCACGCTATGGCGCGAAGGTTTTCACAGCGTAGACAGGGTGTCACGAATCCGGGATGACAGTTGTCATGGTTGACGGAGGTGGCTACTCACTTGAGCGCGCCAGCACGAAAGCATCAGTTCGGTACGGAATACGCAGGACCTGGCCGGGCTTAAAACCCATGTGCTCATAGAGATACCAGTTGAGGTTGTAGGTCATGCGCTCGTGGATTCTTTCTCCATTGCGAAGCCAATACGAGCGAGTATGCATTAGCTCATGCAGGTCCTCAGGGGTGAGTTCGTGTTCCCACGTAAGGCGCAGCTCCTCACGAAGTGTCCACGGCGCGGTAAAGGATGGGTAAAAGCCGGGACGGTGGACATCACCGGAGTGCATGATGCGGGAAAGACGCAGGATCCACGGGTCTGCATTGACGTCAAGGGTGTTCCATACCAAAAGGACCTTGCCACCCGGCCGAAGGATTCGGTCGAATTCTGCACATGCCTGGTCGACGTCGACCCAATGCCAGGTTTGCGCGCAGGTGAGGGCATCAAGGGAGGAGCTGGCGAGCGCTGTGTTCTCGGCGGTGGCGCGCCAGCACGGCACTCCGAGCCGGCGCAGGACACGCGTCATGTCGGGGGATGGATCGCTGGCATAGACGACGGAATTGGTCAGGGATTCAGTGAGCTTGCCGGTTCCTGCACCAACATCGAGAACTGTGTGTGCAGAAGCGATGAGCTGCGACACTTCGCGTGGGTAACCAGGGCGCACGTCATGGTAGGTCTCCGCGCCTTCGCTAAAAGCTTGCGCGGAATGCCTGCGTCGTTGGGCAGTGCCGAAGCTGGGCGCCTCCTTCCCCGAAGCCCGACGGTAGCTGGGGTAGTGCTCGGGCAGAGGGTGAGCGGGAGAGGCGCTGGAGGAAACAGATGGTTCGGAAGGCGAAGAGCACATGATGCTTCCAAACTTACCGTGGCGCTGCGGGTTCGTAGATGTCGGTGCGATGTTTTAAGGTGGACGAGGATTTATTGGCGCGCAGAAGTGAGAGTGTTGAGGGGGAACAATGGGTAAAACGTCTACAGCATGGCCGCGCCCAGTGCACACGCTCGTCGGTCTAGCGGCCAGCGCTGTCTGCGCGCTAGCGTTGGCGTCGTGTGGAACATCCCAGGAAGCCCCGACATCCCCGACACCTGAAGCAGCATGGACAAATGATCTCGGTATCCCGGTAGCGCCCATGCTCGTCGGCCCTGAGCCGGGGCACACAAAGAAGATGAAGCTAGCCTCTGGGCGCAGTTTCCTACTTCACGTGCCTGAGAATTACACCCCGGAGCGCGCGTGGCCGGTGCTGCTTTCTTTCCACGGGTATACGGATTCGCCTGAAAATATGGAGAAGTACAGCCAGTTTGATGCTGCTGATGCCATCGTGGCTTACCCTGCTGGGGAGAAGGCGGCGTGGGCCCCAGCACCTTACGCAGTGACGAGCGCGGAAGAAGACCTCGACTTTGTGCGCACCATCGTGGATAGCCTGCGGGCCACTTATGAGGTGGACGACAATGCCATTTTCGCGGCTGGATTGTCTAATGGCGGAGGGTTTGCGGCCTTCTTGGCGTGCCGGATGCCAGGGACTTTTCGTTCAGTAGCTACCGTGTCAGCTGCATACTACGAAGGAATCCATACGGACTGTTCTGATCGACCGGTAGGCCGTTTGGACATTCACGGAACTAAGGATCCCGTGGTCAACTATGAAGGCGGTGTGCGTCATGGCACGGCTTATTCTTCCGTTGCAGAGGTGCTCGGGCAGCATCAGAAACGCAACAAGTGCCGCGGCGACGTCGAGTCGGTACGCCTCACAAACGGTGCGACCAGAGAGACGTGGACCGGGTGCCAGGCTCCGCTTCAGCACATCCGCATTGAGGGGGGATCGCACGTGTGGCCGGGTGGTAACAACTCTACGAAAATTGAGGTGGGAGAAGGCTTCGCCACCGATGCGGTGCTAGATTTCTTCGGAATCCCTGGCAGGCCCGAAGGCACAGAAGAGCATAATGTGGCCTAGAGCCGGGCTATCACCTCAAGGTGAAATGCGCACAAGGAGTATCGAGGGAGCGAACCCGCGCTAGACAGATATCCGCGACCGTGTCAAAACCCGCGTGGCGCGCGGCACTAGACGGCTCGGTGGGGTGGGGTATTTGGACCAAGTGGAATGAGCGTTGACCGTTATCCTCGCGGTTGAGCTCAACGACGGCTTGGGCAGTGGTTCCTGAGCCTGCAAAGAAATCAAGGACTACCGCGTCCGTGCCGCCGGTGATGGACAGTAGATGCTTGATGAGGCGCACAGGTTTGGGGAAGTCGAAGACTCCCGTGACACCAAGTGCTTCTTCGGCGTCACGACGGCCTGTTCGAGTGACCCCAAAACGTTCCCCATCGAGAACGGAACGGGGACGCGCACCCTTCTTTTCGTAGTTCTTGGTGTAGACAAAGCCGCGCCGAAAGACCAGCTCCTCATAATGCTCAGCGACCTTGTCTTTACCCCAACGCCACCGCGCGACGCCCGACTTGCCCTCCGGCTGGTGCGGCCAATATTCGTGGCCATTGGGGCCAACGATGGGAAAGTCGAGGCTTGGTAAGTATCCCAAGGTCTTAGAATCCAACCGCACGAGTGAATAATTCCCTTTCTCATCGCTGTGGTTATAGCGGGTTGAAGTGTGCGCTTCCAAGTCCAGGTTGAATCCGGCATTTGAAGGTGACTTGGCATAGCAAAGGATGTACTCGTGCTCGAGAACCGCATATTTGGAATCATTCTTGCCGGTCCCGCCCTTCTTCCAAATGAATTGCCCGGCGAAGCAGTCCTCACCGAAAACCTCGTTGAGTAGTAGGCGCAGGTGAGCGCTTTCTGACTCACCGATAGACACGATGATAAAGCCGGTATCGGCGAGCACCTCACGAGCCAGGATCAAGCGTGGCAACATCATAGAAAGCCAGTCGGCATGCCACTGCCCAAAGTGCTCTGAGCGCATTTCTCGGCGTTGGCGGAAATTATCGCGGTAGACAAAATCTTTGCCGGTGTTATAGGGCGGATCAATGTAGATGATGTCCGCTCGCATCCCCTGTGCAATGAAATCCTTTAAGGCGTCGAGATTATCCGCCACCGTCACGCTGTTGGGGGCCGAATGAGGACCGCTCATCAGTGTTCTTGTCCGAGTGGCCTTCTTCGTGGCCTGCGCCGCAGCCTGTTCCTTACCCGGCCACACAAGGCCAAAAACTGATCCGCCTTGTGGGACTGAAGGAATGTGTAGCTCAGAGGAAGACAGCTCTTCAGAGTGCCGGGCAGCGGATTGGTGTGCGGAATGAGAATGAAAGGAAGGCATTGTGGTGCGCCGAGGTTTCGACTTCGATCTTTAAAGGTAAGTGAGCGGTCAATGACGTTGTGCAGTACGTGCCGCGCGACGCGGCAAGAATGAGCACATGTGAATTGTGTCCCAGAGTACAAGGGTTCACAAATGAGAGAGTGGCGGCACGCACCAAGTTGTTGAACGAAAAGGGGTAACCGGAGGGGGTAGACTTTAAGAGCGATTCTGAGAACTTTCAGTGTGTGAAAGTCTTCCTTTAACTCGTGCTCTAGATGTATAACGATTTATAACGTTTGTGGCGAAGAGCACGGCGAGTCGGTACGGTGGGGTGACGTGATGGCGCTCAGCTTGAATGTGCCGACCATGGTGCGCGTGCTTGTCGCTCGGGGAGTCGGCTAACGCCTCCCACTGTCGCTGGCATTGCGCAGTATCCGGCACACTCGGGCCGTGAGGGTCACCACTGTTAGGACAGCATTTACTTAAGGAAGGAACAAAGTAATGGGTATTTTTGACAAGGCAAAGGATGCTCTGAACTCCGATAAGGGCGAGCAGATTTCGGATAGCGCACTGGATAAGGGTGCAGATCTTGCTAAGGGCAAGCTGGGCGAGGATAAGGCGGATAAGATTGACTCCGCTCGCGACCAGCTCGATGAGCGCATTGGCAACCAGGGCGCTGAGGCTCCTCAGGGGGATGAGCAGAAGTAAAGCGATTGTCGCGCTTGGTTCCGAGCCACATCAAGGTTCCGGCATTGTGCGACACGTAGCCTGAACGCTCAGGGGTCCCGTCCGCATAGCGGGCGGGACTGTATAAGTTTTACAGCAACGTATACTTTGAATTTGGGGTGACGGGGTGGATTGTCTTACAGTGCGGGCGAAAGCTTAAGAAAACCTGTGCATATTCCTATCCTTTGTTTATGGGCCTAAAAGTGATTGTTTCCTAGGTAAGCTGAATTCTGTGATTACTTCAGTAGGTGTGGAACAAGGTAACCAACCCTCGCGCCAGCTCCTTATTGAGCAGGCCGGCCGTGTTATTGCCAAAGCGGGCATTGATGAGGTGCGCCTCCGGGAGGTGGCCGATCAAGTGGATGTTCCGCTAGCGGAAGCCCAAGAGCTCTTTGCCTCTGAAGCTGAGCTTGTAAAGGAAACCAAGCGCACCCTGAACGAGGCGCTTACCTCACTCGTTGATCTGCATCTCCAGCGTTTGCCTGAGAATGCGACGGCCGTGGATAAGCTTCGCGCCACGGCGCTGGCGTATTTCTCCTTCGCAGTGGAGGATCCTTCTGCCTTTGCGGCATTTTCTGCGGTTCACGCTACTCCTCGGGTAGGCGTTACCGCAGAGGACTTTGTTAATCCTGATGGGGATGTCGAAAAATGTCCTATCATGCAGATTCTTTTTGAGTTGACCGAGGAGGCTATCAAGGAATCTGGCGGAGTGGATCCCGATGTTGATGGGACTTTGTTGTCGGCGCTGTCGATTTTTTCCCACCTACACGGCGTGACGCAACTGGCAGCTGAAGGAATCCTGCGTTACCTGTCGCCGGCAGCGAAAAAACAGACATTCGGCGCTGTTATGGACACCCTGAGCGTCGGCCTCTACCCATTCTTTAGGGGAGAGCGCGTCGAGCGCACTATTCCTTATGGCTTGGTGGGAGAGCAGCCGGAAGCGTTGGTAGCAAAGGCCAAGGATTACCCACGGGGAACCGAGGATGAACAGCGTACGGCGTTGCTGCGTGGTGCTATTGAGGAGGCGCTTGACCACGGCGTTACCGGTCTTCATATCGGTGGTGCTGCGAAGCGGGCGGGCCTTAGTGTGCAGGAAGCTGAGCATCTGATTGAAAGCGATCAAGAGCTGGCCAGCTTCCTTGAGCGGTATTTGGACAAGGTCAACTATGAGTTCATTTTCCGGCAGGTAGCTGCGCTTCCGGAAGACGCTAAAGTAATGTCCAAGATTAAGGCCACCGGGTACGGCTACGTCTCGCATGCGCTGGCTGATCCGAAGGGCTTTGAAGCTCTCATCAAGATCGCGTCCGGGCCGATTGTTCCCATGTCCTTCGAGGACGACTTTTTGCCGAACGCGAACAAAGCGGTTGAGCTCCAACGTGACTTTAGCGAATTTGGACGGGCTTTTGGCTTCATTATGTCTCTCATGCGTGAGGCAATCGATGAAGTTGACGGGCCGCGCACCCCGTGGGTTCTTTTCACCTTGGTAATTTCCGTGTGGGCGGGCGCTCATGGTCTAGCCATGCTGAGTACCAAGGGTCCCTTGCGTGGATTTGATTCAGACTATATTTTCGAGATTCTCACTCACTACATGGACATTGAATTTGGTGGCATCATGCGCAGTCTTAGTGGAACGACTGACTAATGCAGCAACGTAACTGAGGATTGCCTCTTGGCGCGTCATCGTCGCCGTTTCTCTACCCGCTTTCTTAATGAGAAAGCGGGTAGTTCTTTCTATTGGCACCTGGGGAGGGCCGGGGTGTCGGCGGCTAAACTCGGCGTCTATCCGCAAGTTACCCGTTGGTGATGGGGGTAAGATAATCGTATTGTCAACGATGTTGACGCTGTGAACTGCACTGATGCTGAACTGGGGGTTTCCAAACGGGGGTAACGAATAGTTACTCAAATGTAGAAAATATATTTCGACGGTTGTATGGTGACCACGTCCGAACCTTAAGCACTTAGCTCACTGTGTTAAGTGTGTGCTCATCAACTTGCAAGAAAGACTTCGCATGCGTTCCCTACACTCTCGCATCGTTGCCACCGCAGTGGCCGTAGCAACCTTTTCTTCCGTTATCGTCGCCCCGCAGGCTTTCGCCGTTGAGGAGCCGAGCGAAACCGCCTTTGTCCACGAACAGTCCGGCGCTGACACTGTCGACGTCAATGGCACCGCCTTCGACGAAGACGGCAACCTGATTGATTCAAACAACGCTGGCGACAACATCATTGAGGAGTTGGACCGTGAATCCCGGGGCAACGACTTTGGCTTCTACGGCGCGGAAAACGGCAAGCCAACGACACTTGATGAGCTGAAAACCGCCGAGGCATCGACGGCTGACGCCACTATCAAGGTCGTGGAGAAGAACGGCAAATTGGTGTGTGAGATCACCGATGTCCCAGGCAAAGAAGGCGAGATTCTCGAGCGCAAGCTGGACCTTGCACGGGCTTTCTACGACGGTGGAAACAAGCTGCTCCAGACCGTGTGGGAAGTAATCCCAGTCGTCGGTGAACTTGTGCCTTCTGACTTCATCAAGAAGATTGGCGCAAGCTCTTGGGAGGGAATTGCCAAACTTGTTCGTGATGGTGAGGCAGACAAGGACGTCACCTGGGATCTCGCACGCGCGCAAGGTATAGCCATCGCCAAGATTAATAACGCTGATGCAGAGGTGGATCTAAAGAATCCAGATGCCGCTAAGAAGACCGTTTCTGGTCTCATCAAATTTGCTGATGGTGCTTTTGGCAATGGTGTGGCCACCGTTCTGAAGATCTTCAATGCCGCTGTCACCATCGCAGGTCTCTTCCCAGGCGCCAGCGCAGCCAAGGATTTGAAGTTGAGCAAGACCCAGCGAAAGGAAATTGAGTCTACTCTCTCAGATATTTCGGCTTCTGCCTCCGCGCTCGCAGAAATCAATGCACCAGCTGGTCAGAAGTGTGCGGATATGCTCAATGGCAAGAAGGTAAGCAACGACAAGCCCGCTTCTCCTTCGACGTCTAATACCACTGAGCCTTCAGAATCCCCCGCGTCTTCTGAGCCGTCTAGCTCAGTAACGCCGAGCCCTTCTGAGACCACCGAGCCCGAGGAATCGGAGTCTGAGACGCCTACGACGACCGAACCCTCGACTTCTACCACCGACGGTGCTGAGGCTCAGGACGGCAAAGACGGTAAGGACGGTGAACCAGGCCGCGATGGAAAAGACGGTAAGGATGGTATCGACGGCAAGGATGGCCGCGACGGTGCCAACGGTGCACCGGGCGCACCCGGCCGCGATGGCGTCGATGGCCAGGACGGGCGCGACGGTCTTAACGGTCTAAATGGCCGCGACGGCGCTGACGGGAAGGATGGCAAAGACGGTCAAGACGGAAAGGACGTCGATTCCTCCTCCATGGCTGGCTACACATTCCTCGCAGCTATCCTCGGTGGCGGTCTCGTCGTTTCTATTCTGGGCGCGATGGATTACCTCTACCTCTTGGGCTACCTGCCCAAGGAGGGGATCCCGTGGCGTGCTAACAGCTAAGCTCCCATTGGACGCTGAGTCCGGACACAGGAGCCGGTCTCAGCAGGGAGCGGGCTGGATGCCGCGGAGGACGTTTTCTAAAGCTCGCCCTCGTTGCGCAAGTGCCGTAGCTGATTCTCCGTAAAAGTTCGCTCCGCTAGGGATTCGCCGGCACCGTCCTGCAAGTGCACAACGACACTGAGCCCGAGCTCCTGCAGGTCCTCGACGTCTTCACGGTACATGGCCACCGAACTGATGGTGCATTCTTCGGTATTGATGCGGGAAGCGTAGATTTCCTTGACGGCGTCTACGTTCGCGTGCTGGGCCGGCATGGCGAGCATAATCATATCGATCTGGTGGCTGTCCTTGACGCGCTCCCAGAAGTCGATATCTGTTGCATCGCCCTCCACGACGTTGTAGCCACTCTCTTGGAGATGGCGAACTCGTGCTGGATCGTGTTCCACTCCCAAAACATTGGCGCCGTAGACGTCGACGAGCTCCTTGTAACAGGAAAGGCCGAGCCGTCCTACGCCGAGGACGAGCGCATGGGCGTCGCCAAGCTCGATGGGGCGATCCTCCGGGTGAATCTTGTGCGGTGGGCGGGCCGGCAGTCGCTTGGCTAGGTGTGTAGCTCGCGAGACGTTTTGTGGGTTGAGGATTGCCGAGATGACAAAGCTCAACGAAACAGCGAGCACGAGTGACAGCAGCCAGCGCTGGTTGAGCCAGCCGTCCTGTACTCCCACAGCGGCAATGATAAGGGCGAACTCAGAGTAATTCGCCAGCAACAGGGAAGCAAGGACAGAAGTGCGGTTGCGCAGTCCCAACATCCACAGGATTGCCCAGTAAGCGAGGCCCTGGATGGGCAAAAGCAGCAGGAGCAACCCGGCGTCGACGATGTTGTGCCACGTTGGTAGGCCCAGGAAACCGATGTTGACGAAAAAGCCAACCAGCAGCAGTTCTTTGAGGGTAAACAGTGAATGGCTGAGCTGTTCTGCGCCAGGGGAGCGGGAGAGCACCACGCCCATGATGAGCGCGCCGAGGCTTCCGGAGAGGCCGACCCACTCGAAGAGAGCATAACCAGGCAGCAGCGCCATGACGATGCCAAAGAGCGCGCCCAGCTCACCGTGCCCGAGCTTGTACCAGCGGCGAGTAGTCAGCGCTAGCAGCGGGACGATGAGGACAAGCAACACGGCCGCTAAGCTTGGCGGCTCTCCCCGTAGGATGCTCATGAAGACGACAGCGATGATGTCCTGCATGATGAGGACGCCGATGCAGATATTGCCGTAGAGGGCTTGTTCATCGCCGCGGTCTTGCAAGATTTTGACGACCACGATGGTGCTGGAAAAACTCAGCACGAGGGCGACGTTGACCGCTATCGAAAAACTGGTCGGACCGAATGCGCCGAGTGCGCCGAGAGCCGTGATAAAACCCATGCCGAGGAGGGTCATCACGAGCACGTGGGCGGTGGCGGTAAGCCAGACAGCCTTGTCGGTCAAGGCCCTCAGATCGAGGCGCAACCCGATTGCAAAAAGCATCAGCGTAACACCGATGTCGGCGAAAAGATCTAACGCTTCAACGTGCTCGATACCCCCGGCATTGAGCGCGAAGCCAGCGACGAGAAACCCGATGAGAGGCGGCAATCGCACCGCCCACGCAACGAGGCCGCAGCCAAACACCACTGCGAGGTAGATCAATAACAATTCCATGGATTGTAATAGTGCCCTAACCCGAGCTTTGGCCAGAGTTTGAAACACTATCTACCCCATGAGGGTGAGAAACATGGAGTGGCCTTGCTTGGCGATACATGTCGTTCACGGTAAATAAGCGCTAAAAAATTGAATTATTTGAACTCTATTTACCGGCTCTTCCGGTTTTGGGGTGCGTAGC
>NZ_KV796723.1:0-40720 GCF_001809235.1 Corynebacterium sp. HMSC072A04
CCGACACCAAACAAAACAAACAACTAAATATATCTCACCAAGAGCCTAGACACACCATGTCTAGGCTCTTGGTGCGTTTTCGGGCCTTCGCATCGCACCCCAAGCAACACTGGGGGCGAGTATACGTGTCGTTGAAGGCAACCTAAGCCAGTCGCACAGCAGTGCTGCCATATCCGGCAGCCGGAAGCGACATCTAGAAAACCCAAAAGCACAAACCCGAAAACACAGACCTGCGTGCTGCACATCCACGTCTCCACGTCTGCGCTTATAGACCGCAACGGATCCGAGCACGAGTCATACGCGCTAATTATCTCAAGCACAAAGAATCCACCGCCGCCCAAACAAGCAACACAGCTTTGCCGGCTGAGGACACTCATCCCCGGACCATTTGCAGGCTACAGCATTCTTGAACCTAGGCGCATCGCCCAAGTGATGGGTTTGCCTCGTAGAGAACAACAAAAATAGCCCCCAGCCGCAGCAAAAGCGGGCCGAAGGCCAAATCTACAGGAAACAGGAACAGGCGCTGTCTTTGGTGACGGTGGTACTTAGCCCTTCTCGCAACCGCGGGTGTCGTGCAAACCGCACTGAGGGACGCCCAGGAACGAAAGGGCGAGCGATGAGAGCGTGACTGGAATAGCGATAATGTCGTAGAAGGGGGAGTCGACGACGAGTTCATTGAGATCGGTGGACGATCCTTGTCGAGCGTTGTTCACTAGCCCGTCCTCAGCGGTCGCTGTGGGGCTTGCCGTGAGCATAAGTGCAGCGGCACCGATGATAGCTAGGGGCTTCTTCATCGTGTCAGTTCCTTTCGGATAGGGAAGTATAGGGGTGTCCTAGGCTATCGGACCAAGATGTCAATGGCACGTTCTAATTCCGTCCCCATTCTTTGGCAGCAGTATTGCCTGGCTCAGCCGTCATGGGGTTTGGAGCCAAAACTACGGGCGAAGAAGATTATGGGTATGTAGGGGTAATTGCGAGTGAAACTCACGGGTATAGCCGGTTACGGGGTCGGTAAAAGAAATGTGCGTCGCCGTCAAGTGCATGGGAATTCGCATGTCTTCGGCTTCTGCCGGGTAGATGACGGGGTAGATGGGGTCCCCAATAATGGGTATGCCAGCCTGAAGCATGTGCAATCGGAGTTGATGCGTCTTTCCGGTCTGCGGCTTCAAGGTGTACTTCGCGAGCTCTGGTAGTGAACCGTGGATGGACTCGTAGGGGGCCTTATCTACCGGCTCCACGCCGGCGACCTCGGTGATGGCATTGACTTCCCCCTCGACGATGCGGCCTTGCAGCTCCCCCGGGGTCTTCTCCATACGGGAGCGCCAAATGGTGCCTGGGGAGACGTCGGCAAGCGGCGCGATGGCCTCGTAGGTCTTGTTTACGCGGCGCTCGGCAAACAACGTTTGGTAGGCGCCCCGGACGGAGCGGCCCTTCGTAAAGACGAGGATGCCGGAGGTAAGCCGGTCGAGACGATGCGCGGGAGATAGCTCGTTGTTTCCCGTCATCCGACGCAGGCGCACGGTTGCAGTCTCTGTGATGTGCCGGGCGCGGGGCATGGTGGCCATGAAGGGCGGCTTATCCACCACTAGGAGGTGCTCGTCCTCAAAGAGGATTGGTATGTCGTATGGGACGGGAGTTTCGGGAGCCGGCATGCGGTAGAAGTACACCATTGCGTTGGTGGCGAGAATACTATCAGGGCGAAGAGGGGAACCATCTTGGCGCACAACTTCGTCTGCGTCGAAGCGGGCCTGTAGCGCGGCCTCGTTGTCGCCGGGGTGACGGTGGCGCTGAGTGACGATGAGGTGGTGAACGAAGTTCCACGCGGTAATCGGACCTTCAGGCACGCGGGCGTGGGTGGGGTTTAGCCCATCACGGATAGGAAGTGGTGTTGCGCCACGCCTTTTTTGCGATATTCTTTGACCCATGGATTTTAACTCTATTCTCGCACCCGTCATCGATTTCTTCTCTAATGGTATCGGTGCCGTCATCCGTGACATTGTCGTGGCCGCCTACAACATCCTCTTCCCCGCCAACGCGGACGCTGCTACCACCCCACAGGTCTAGTAATAGGTATTAGACTGGAAGTGTAAGCACTTCGAAAGGAAAGGTCATGGCAAAGGAAGACATTGTCGTCGTAGCCGTTGATGGTTCGGAAGCGTCGAAGAACGCCGTCCGCTGGGCTGCTAATACCGCGGTAAAGCGGGGTATCCCGCTGCGTATCGCATCGAGCTATACGATGCCGCAGTTCCTCTACGCCGAAGGCATGGTTCCGCCGAAGGAGCTTTTTGATGACCTCCAGGCGGAAACCCTAGAGAAGATCGAGGATGCCCGCGCCGAGGCCCACAAGGTTGCCCCGGATCTGAAGATTGGCCACACCGTGGCTGAGGGCTCCCCGATTGACATGCTGCTGGAGATGTCCAAGGACGTCACCATGATTGTCATGGGCTCCCGCGGTATGGGTGGTCTCTCCGGCATGGTGATGGGCTCGGTGTCCGCATCCGTCGTCTCCCACGCATCCTGCCCGGTGGTTGTAGTCCGTGAAGATAACCACGTCACTGAGTCCACCAAGTACGGTCCGGTTGTCATCGGCGTCGATGGTTCCGAGGTTTCCCAGAAGGCAACCGATTACGCCTTCAAGGAAGCCGATGCCCGCGGCGCGGAGCTCATTGCCGTTCACACCTGGATGGATATGCAGGTGCAGGCTTCTCTGGCCGGCCTCTCCGCTGCGCAGGCCGAGTGGGCTGAGGTGGAGAAGGAGCAGGCAGAGCTGCTGACCGAGCGCCTCGCTGAATTCCAAGAAAAGTACCCGGAGGTACAGGTCAAGAAGGTTATTGCCCGCGACCGTCCGGTCCGTGCGCTGGCAGAGGCTTCTGAGGGCGCCCAGCTTCTCGTCGTGGGTTCCCACGGCCGTGGTGGCTTCAAGGGCATGCTGCTTGGATCGACCTCCCGCGCGCTACTGCAGTCCGCACCGTGCCCGATGATGGTGGTTCGTCCGGACTCCGAGTAACCTTCGCATAACCCCGTAATAACGATTCGGGCCCATTTATTGGATATATGGTGGGCCCGGGTCGTTTTGGTGTTTTAAGGCGTACGGTGGGGAGCACGTAAATAAAAGCTATTTACTGTTATGAGAAGGAGAGAGTGACATGGGACTTGGTCTCGGTTTCTTTGGTTCGATTGTTGTCGGCATCATTGCGGGCTGGCTCGCTGAGAAGATTATGAAGCGCGATCAGGGGCTGTTCACTAACCTCATTGTTGGTGTTATCGGCGGCTTGATTGGTGGCGGCTTGCTTGCGCTCTTTAATAAGAGTGTTGGTGATAGCTGGTTCCTGATGATTATTACGGCAACGGTCGGCGCCTGTATCCTGCTGTGGATTGTGGGAGCCATTACGGGCCGCAAGAAATAATAATTCGCATACATACCGGTTTGTCTATATTGTGTAGATGAACCGGTTTTGTCATGTGAGGAGAAGAAATGGCCGAAAAGAAGTCGCGACGCAATCGTCCGAGTCCGCGCAGCCGACTGCTCGAATCCGCCACGCGGCTCTTTACCACCGAAGGAATCCGCGTCATCGGCATCGACCGCATCCTGCGTGAGGCGGACGTCGCTAAGGCATCGCTGTACTCCCTCTTCGGCTCTAAGGACGCCCTCGTTATCGCGTACGTTGAGGCCCTTGATGAGGAATACCGCGCCGATTGGCAAAAGCGCACCGAGGACGCGACAGACCCGGAAAGCAAGATCCTGGCCTTCTTCGACAAGGCCATCGAGGAGCAGCCCTCCATAGAATTCAGGGGCTCGCACTTCCTCAACGCTGCGGGCGAGTATCCGCGGCCAGAAACTGATGCCGAGCGCGGCATCGTGGCCGCCTGCGTTGAGCACCGCACGTGGATGCATTCCACGGTCACAGCACTCCTCAACACTAAGAATGGCTACCCCTCAGAGGAGCAGGCTAGCGAAATTCTCATCTTCCTTGATGGCGGGCTTGCCGGCGCACGCCTTACCCGCGACGTCGCCCCGCTCGTAACAGCCAAGCAGCTGGCTATTCGGCTTCTGTCGGCTCCTCCTGCCGACTATTCGATTTAACAATTTTTCGTGCCTCCGCCACGATCTCCGAGTGGCGCTTGCGGTTAGCGGCGAGCTCTTCCTTGTGCCCCGGCTCCTCTTTGAGCCGCTGCTTGGCCGCTTTCTTTTCCCGCTTCTTCTCCTTGGTGCGCCAGCGCTGGATGCTGGCGCGGCGCTGCTCGTGGACGGCCTCCGGCAGCGGGTAGCGCTTGCGCAGAATAATTTCGTACACGCCCGTCTGTAGCAGGGTGAAGAGGTAGGAACAACCCCAGTAGAAGATGATGGTCACGGGGATGGGGCCGTGCCAGGCCACCATCCACAACATCCACGGGATAAGAACCACCATGAGGGCCATAAACCACAGCAAGCGGCGAGGGATCTTTTCGTCGAAAAGCGTGGTGAGGTAGCCGCGGTAGAGCGTAATGAGCGTGTTGAGGGAGGTAAACACGAGTGCCGCGATGAGCATGGGCAGGACCAAGTCACGGTGCTCGCGGGCGAAATCGGTGAGGGGAACGCCGAAGACGGTGGAGGCGCGGAAAGAGGAGACGTCGTCTAGCGTGAGCATTCCCACCGGCTCATGTGTGGAACCGGAGACGCGGAGCACCACCTGGTAGAGGCCAATAAAGGCGGGAATGATGAGGAAGGCTGGGAAGCAACCCACCAGCGGGTTGTGCTGAAAGCGCTTCTTGAGATCGCGCTGCTGCGTAAGGACGGCGACGGCTTCATCGACGGTGTCGGCCCGAGCGAGCTGCGCGTTGAGCTCAGTCATCTCTGGGCGCATGAGGGCTCCGATGCGGCCTTGCTTCACGGAAAGCCAGTTCAGCGGTGCGATGAACCCGCGGACCGTCAGCACGAGGAAGACGATGGTGAGGATCCATGCCATGGAGCCGGAGAAGAAAGCGCCTAACAGGAGGTGCCAGAGTTTCATGATTCCGGAGACCGGATACATGAAGATTTCGATCATCGCCTACTCCTCTTTCTGCAGGGTGGTGGGGCACTTACACGTTACAGGGAGGCTAGGGTAGTGAGTATGCCCCACCCCACCGCACGCACGCGAACGACCGTCGGCTCCGTCATCGGTGAGCTGATGCTGACGGCCGGCGTGCTGCTGCTGCTCTTTGCTTTTTACGAGTCCTACTGGACCAACATCGCCTCCGGCAAGCTACAGGACGAAGCCAACGAGACGCTACAGGAGGAGTGGCACAATCCGCGCGGCGCTGGCCATGCCCCGCAGCTCGGTGAGGCATTTGCACGCCTCTATATCCCTGCCTTCGGCTCGGACTTCGCCTTCGCGGTCCTCGAAGGCACCAACGAGGATGATTTGCTGCGCGGACCGGGGCGCTACACCGACACGCAGATGCCCGGTGAGCCGGGCAACTTTGCGGTGGCCGGACACCGCGTGGGCAAGGGCGCGCCCTTTAATGACTTGGGTAACCTGCACACCTGCGACGCCATCGTCATCGAAACTGCGACGGAGTGGATCACCTACCGCGTGCTGCCTATCGACGGTTCCCCGGGGGAGTGCTTCAGCCCAGAGCAGCAAGCCAAGCCGGAGTACCAGCCCATTCAAGGCCGCCACATCACGCTGCCGGGTGATGTGAGCGTGCTCCAACCTGTTCCCGGAGCGGAGGGCGTTGAGCCCAGCGAATCCTTGCTTACACTCACGACGTGCCATCCGCAGTTCTCCAATGCGGAACGCATGATCGTGCACGCCATGGAGACCGACCGGGAGGCTAAGAAGCCCGGCTCAGATGACAATGACCGCCCCGCCGTCTTGGAGGAGAACTAATGTATCGCGCACTGTGGAACCTGTTGCCCGGCCCCACCGCGGTAAAAGCCGTGCTGGCGTTGGCTCTTGCCGTGGGGGTTTTCCTCCTGCTCATGGAGGTTGTGTTTCCCTGGGTAGCAGCGCAGATGCCCTATAACGACGTTGCCGTTTAGACCATTAAATGCTTAGGCCTTATACGTTTAGTCCTTATAGGCCTAAACGGTTGATCGCTTCCTGCGCTATGAGCTGGGGCTTGAGCGTTTGCAGCTGGTTCGACCACACCACCACGGCGTGGTTGTCCTTCTGCACGGCGAAGACCGAGTGATCCTCAAAGACGCCGCGCCCGCCCGACCAGCCATCGAATTCGGCAAGCTCCGTGTCCTCGACAGGGGCGGCCCAGTCCACGACCGCGCGCGCTTCCTCCACGCTGGGCATCTGGCGGATGAGGACGGTGACTTGTGGCTCCTCGGGGTAGGACCAGAACACACAGGCGGGGGTGCCAAAGCGCTTGTCGACGCCCCACCGGGTCATCCTCTGCCCGTTCGTATCGGCCACCCATTGGGTATCCAGATAGGGGCAGTCTTCCCAGTCGCTGACCTCCGCTGTGGCGTCGATGGGCAGGCCATCGCCTGCGTCGGTGGGTGGCGCAGGGCTTGCGGCCGGGGTGCTGGGGGTGGGGTCGTCTGCATCCGAGCACCCCGCGGCGGCGAAGCCGATGCCGATCAGGCAGGCGGCAAGCGGGGGAAGTAGGCTGTGGCGCATGACGTCCACACTAGACCAGCGCTCGGTTGAATCGGATGCCCTGCGCAACGGTATCCACGTCCTGACGGCGACGCTGCTGGTGGTGGCGATTTTTACCACGGTGCGCCTACCTCTGTGGCAGGGCGTGCTCAACCTGCTGCTCTTGGTTTCTTTCGCCGTGGTGTACTTCGGGGGCTCAGCCTACTTGGAGACGCTGCCGCGCATCGCGCGTTATGGCTGGATAGTCATCCTCACGGTATTGTGGCTTGCCGACTTGGCTGTGGCGCCTGCGGCCATCTACCTCGTGTTTTCCCTGTACTTTGTGTACCTCTACGTACTGGAGATGATCCCCGGCGTCATCTGCGTTATCGCGGCCACGGTGATGACCGTGCTGGTGCAGGTACCGGGCGGGCTGTCCTTCGGCGGCGTCATGGGCCCAGCGGTATCGGCCCTGGTGACGATCGCTATCACCTATGCCTTCCGGGCGCTGAGCCGTATGAACCAAGAATTGGTGAAGACCCGTTCGCAACTTGTGGAGTCCGAGCGCACGGCCGGTATGACAGCCGAGCGCCAGCGCATCGCCCACGAAATCCACGACACTCTGGCACAGGGCCTGTCCTCCATCCAGATGCTTCTGCACGCCGCTGACCGCGACCTGGCCCAGGAGAATATCCCTAAGGCGCAGGAGCGCATTGAGCTCGCCCGGCGCACCGCGGCGGATAACCTCCACGAGGCGCGTGCCATGATCGCAGCACTCCAGCCGGCGGCGTTATCAGAAACCTCCCTGGAGTCAGCTATGACCAGGATGGCGGATAACTTCGCGGCAACCGGTGGGGTTGATGTTTCCGTGGACGTTGAAGGCGATGTCCAGCAACTTCCCATGAAGGTGGAAGCAGCACTGTTGCGGATTGCGCAGGGGGCGATGGGGAACGTCGTCAAGCATGCCCACGCCAGCAAGGCACGGGTGACGGTAACCTATGCGCCGGATGAGGTGCGCGTGGACGTGGTGGACAATGGAGAGGGCTTTGATGTCGAGGCAGTGGAGAATAAGCCGGCGGGGTTGGGGCATATTGGTCTATCGGCGATGCGCAGGCGTGCTGAGGAACTTGGTGGAGAGGTCGTGATTGAATCCACGCCAGGCAGCGGTACGGCGGTCTCAGTTAGTGTGCCCTTACATAACGATGTAGATTAGGAATTTGTCCACACCGTACCAATGAGGAGGAAGCCCGTGATTAGGGTCTTGCTTGCCGACGACCACGAGATCGTACGCCTAGGTCTACGCTCGGTGCTCGAGGGGGCTGAGGATATCGAGGTGGTGGGTGAGGTAGCTACCGCCGAAGCCGCCGTCTCCGCAGCGCAGGCAGGTGGCATTGACGTCCTCCTCATGGATCTGCGTTTCGGAGCGGGGATTGAAGGTACCCGCGTCATGGGCGGCGCGGAGGCGACTGCCGCCATCCGCTACTCCATGGAGAATCCGCCCAAGGTGCTCGTGGTGACCAATTACGACACTGACGCGGACATTCTCGGGGCGATTGAGGCCGGAGCGGTGGGCTATTTGCTGAAGGATGCGCCGCCGGTGGAGCTGCTCGCGGCGGTGCGCTCGGCGGCCGACGGTGATTCGGCGCTCTCGCCGGTGGTGGCCGATAAGCTGATGACCCGCGTGCGCACGCCGCGCACCTCTCTTACCCCGCGCGAGCTGGAAGTACTGAAGCTGGTCGCGGCGGGATCCTCCAACCGGGAGATCGGTGTGGAGCTGATGCTTTCGGAGGCGACGGTGAAGTCTCACCTCGTCCACATCTACGACAAATTAGGGGTGCGCTCGCGCACGTCGGCCGTGGCGGCCGCCCGCGAGCAGGGCGTTCTTTAGAGGTTGTTGGCGTCGCGGTAGGCGAGGATGACGTCGTTGGGGATCTTGCCGCGCTCGGCCACCTGGTAGCCGTGCTGGGCGGCCCAGGCGCGGACATCGGCCGGCTTGTAGCGGCGGGTGTCCTTCTTCACCGGGTGACGGGCGGCCTTTACGAAAGGCTCCAGTGCGGCGTGGAATTTATCGGCATTCTCCTGGGAAACGTCGAGGAGATAGTCCTTACCGTCAACGCTGAAGCGGATGACAATCAGCTCTTCCTCGCTGAGGGGCTTGTTATCAATGTCGTCAAAAAACTGGGTGATTTCGCGGCGTGCCATGATTCTCCATTCGATCTGTCTGTAATCTGATCGCGCTGTGTTTGGGCTTCCTTCATCGTTCACCACAAGAGCGGAAGCCTAAACTTTAAGTAACTTAACGGCTTAAAGAGAAAGTCATTAAAAGAACCTTCTCTTGTTATTGACTATAGAGCAAAACCACGTCTGCGACACAGTTAAGGGGCGCAAGGAGAAGCAATATTCTGGCCGGTAACAAAGGCTGATTTTAAACCCGAAAGAAAAAGCCTCCGATCCGCTTTCTCGCCCTTGTTAGGAGGCGGGAAAAGTGGGGATCGAAGGCTGGAAGCTGTGGTGCGAAGGGTTATGCGCCCAGCTTGGACTGGATCTCATCGTTGAGGGAATCAATCTCGCCGGAGATGGAGCGGTGTGCGCGCTGGCGCTGCTGCTCAGTCATGTATTCCGCATTGTCGATTGCGGAATCGAGCTCGTTGAGCCGCTCCTTGACGTCGCGCTTAAAGCCGGCGGGCAGCTGGGCGTCCTTCAGGGAGTTGCGGATGCCGGCGGTGCGCGCCTTTAGCGGTGCGCCGTGGCCGGAGAAGGAGGCCAGCTGTTCAGCGCTGACGCCAGCCTTGTGCGCACGCTTCTTCTCAACCTCGCGCTGGGCAACGGTGATGCCGCGGTAAATCAGGGGCAAAAGAAGAGGTGCGGCGGTGCGCAGGGCGCCGGCATAGCGCTTGACGTTGCCCTTATTTAAACGGCCTTCTTTAATGCGTTCGAGTTCCTTCTTGGCCATTTTGTATTCGTGCTTGCGGCGATTCTTCAGGCCCTTTTCCTCAGACTTGATAAGCGCCTTCTCCTGCTTAGCCAACAGCTTTTGCTGACGGTGCTTGGCCTTATCAGCGGCCTTGACCTCTGCCTTTACACGGGTCTTGGCGGCCTTAACCTCAGCACGGGCCTCACGGCGGGCCTTGCGGATCTTCTTCATAATGCCCATTGAAACGTCCTTAAATTATTCTTCCTTAGGGTCTCGCTACAACTCTAGCAAGGTGGTCTACTAAGCTCACCTGCTGTGAAGGATGTGCTCGTCGCCACGGATCTTGTGGGCTGCCGTTATCGCTTGGTGCAGCGCCGCGCGCATCCCGAGATCCCACGTACCGCGGTAAGTCAGGCCCGTGCGGAACGCCATGCCGCGGCCATCGATGCCGCCTTGAGCCGCCTTCCCGCCAAGGGGCCGGGCCGTTTTCGCCGCATTGACCTGGAGGGTAGCGACTTCGAGCGGGCCCTGGCCACGTTGGAGGCTCTAGCTCGTGGGTATACGCACATCACCAACGCCGTCTTTTCCACCGAAGAGTGGATGGTGCGCGTGGAGCTCCTCGTTCGGGACGGCGAAATGTATAGCCCTGTCATCGTCTCCGATCACCGCGTGGCGCGCCGGCATGAGGCCTCGTGTGCGCTCGTCGTGCCGACCCACCGCTTGGGGTTGAGCGAGCCCTTGCCGGCAAAATACAAGATTCGGCATCACGCCATCGACGGCTACCGTTTGGCGCTGGCAGCCCGGGGCTTGGAAGAAGTGGGGCTGAATTCTGGCAGGGGCGCGGCGATTGGGCAGGACCGCAGCCAGGCTTTTGTCACGGATACCTCGCGTTTTGCCATCGATGAGGCACTGGCGCAACCGCTGCCCGCGGGCCCGCGCCGCGTTAAGGAGTGCGCCTCCTGCCGCTTTTGGCCCTTGTGCCGGGAAGAGCTGGAAGCCCGCGATGACATTTCCCTTTTCCTGCCGGGCGACCGCGCCAACCCCTACCGCGAGCGCGGTATCACAACGGTGCAAGGGCTTATCGACGCCTCCCTCGGCGCCCCCTCCGCCCTCGCCGCCGCCTGGCGCGAAGGTATTCCCCTGCTGCGCCGCGGGCAGGTCAGCGTTCCTCGCGCGGATGTGGAAGTCGACGTCGATATGGAGGCCTACCTGGATCAAGGCGCCTACCTGTGGGGTGCACTCCTGGACGGTGAGTATCACTCTTTTGCCACGTGGGAGCCGCTCGGCGGCCGGGCGGAAGCAGAGAATTTCGCCGAGTTTTGGGAGTGGCTCATGGGAGTGCGCGCTGACGCACATGCGGCGGGAAAGACCTTTGCGGCGTATTGCTACTCCGCCCACGGGGAGAACCATTGGATGCGCAGGTCCGCGCAGCGTTTTTCTACCCCCAACCTCCAGGAAGTGGAAGAGTTCATCTCCTCGGAGGAGTGGGTGGATATGTTTGTCCACGTCAAGCGTAGTTTCGCCGGCACCGCGGGGTTGGGTCTGAAGACCGTGGCCCCGGTCGCGGGCTTTGAATGGCCGGAAGAGTTTGACGGCGAAGAATCCGTTAACGCCCGCCGCGCCGCCCTCGCCGGTGACACGGACGCGCGTGCGCAGATTCTGCGCTATAACGCCGGCGATGTGCGCGCGACCCATGCCGTCCGCGAGTGGATGTCTCACGGCGCGCCGGGCGTGCCTCCCCTCGAGCCCTAGCTTCTTCTGCCTTCCCGTTTGCAAGTCCCCAGACCTCAAACCCGCAACCTGCAGGTGGGCGTCGCCAAGCGCTTGCCGACGCCCCACTGCCCACCAGGAGGTTGCGGGATCGAGGTCTGGGGATCTACAGGATGAGGCTGAGTCCGCCGAGGATGATGAGCACCGCAAGCGCCACCCACACCTGGTCCCAGTCCGTTGTGCTCGTTGGGGCTGGGCCTTCGGCCTTCTTGAGAAGCACGGCTTTCTGGGCCTTGACCGCGCGGGCGGTGAGGATGGGGAGGACGGCCATGGAACCGAGGCAGAGCAGCGAGGCGGCAACCATGGTGAGGGAACTGGAGGTGGCCAGCCAGAGGGCAAGTCCGCCGTTGATAAAGACCGAGCGCCCCAGCCCCCAGCGGTTATATTCGCGCAGGCCAGCCCGCACCGCTGAAGGGCCGCCGCCCATCGTGGTGGGCAGCATATAGCCCATGACGCCGATGAGCAGTTGGGCGCCAAACCCCACGACGAGCGCGAGCATGGGAATCTGGGGCTCGCTGGAGAAGAAATGCTGGGTGGTGTAATACACCAGACCGCCGAGCAGCCAGAAGCAGGAAAAGAGCACAGAAAGCGCCGGGAAGGTGATGCGCCCGCGTGGTTCCCGGAACACGCTAAGGGTATTGAGCAGCCAGCTCTGCAGGCTGAGCGCCCAGCCGACGCAGTAGACGATCAGGCCCGCGTGCGGTACATTCCACGCGCTGCCGATCACGGTGGTCACCACGCCCAGCGCCAACAGCGTGAAGCTCAGGCTCATGTGTGGGTTGATTCCCTTGGTGCGCCAGATAGATGGGAACAAGATGGTGAGTGAACCGGCGGCTGCGAGGCCGACGAAACCGCCGATATTGGCGGCAACGTGTGCAATGAGCAGGCGCGGATGGGAAGGGTGCGTGGCGAGGAATGCGCCAAGAGTAGCGCCCACGGCAAGGAAGAAGGCCGAGGCCACATAAGCTGCGACGACGGGGCGGAACCTTTTGGATTCCGCGCGGCGCCACAAAGCAAAGAGGACCAACCCATGCCAAGACACCGCAAGAGCGACAAGCGTGGCACCTATCTGTGTAAGCACCCAGTGGTGGCCCCAATATTCACTGAGGATTTGGCCCACGAGGGTGAGGATAACGCCGGCATTCTGCAGATAAATCCGCGCGAGCTGGCGAGGGCGGGCCGACATCGGAACTTTGAGCTGCACGAACTTTTCGGTGAGGTGCTGGGACCATACCACGATGCTGTTGCTGAGAATGCCTAGCGTGAAGAGGTGGATGAGGACCCACCGGTAGTTGGGGATAAGGGTATGGGTTGCGCCGGCGAGAAGAAAGACCATCATCCATAGGCTGACCGGGCGGGATGCTTTCCTGTGCCATGTGCGCGGCGACCACTTATCCATAAAACACGATTTTATCCGGTTTTTCTCACAACCCAACTCAGTGCCGCGATACCCGTGGCGAGGGCGGTGTAGACGGCGATGAAGCCGGTCCACGATAGGGAATCAAAGAGCACGCCGGCCAGCGCGCCCAGGATGGAGCTGCCCAGGTAATAGAAGAAGACGTAGAGGCTGGAGGCCTCCGCGCGGTCGTGGGTGGCGATGTGCCCCACCCAGCCCGACGCGGTGGAGTGCGCTGCGAAGAAGCCGATGGTGAAGAGCACGATGCCGAGCAGGGTGGGGATCAGTGACCCCATACAGAGCGCGATGCCCACGGCAAAAAGCAGGCAGGACAGCAGCAAGGTGTTGGCGTGGCCCACTTGTGTGACCAGCCGGCCGGCGCGCGCCGAGGACCACGTGCCGGTGAGGTAGAAGAGGAAGACCAAGCCAGCCAAGCCCGGCGAGAGGTGGAAGTGGTCGATGAGCCGAAAAGCCAGGAAGTTATAGAGGGACACGAAGGTGCCCATCGCCACGAAGGCCACGATGAATAAGGGGATGAGGCGGGTGTCCCGGGCATGGCGGAAGATGGCGCGCAGCTCCGAGTGGAAGTGAATCGCCTTCGGGGTGAAGTTCTGTTGGTAGGGCAGCAAGATCGCCGCGATGATAGCCAAAATCAGCGTGACCAGGCTAGAGCCCGCCAGCGCCCAGCGCCAGGACGTGAGCTCGAGCAGCCCGGTGGGAATGAGGCGGCCGGTGAGCCCACCGATGGTGGTGCCGGCGATGTACAACCCCATGGCACGGGCGACGTAGGAGCTTTCCAGCTCCTCCGAGATCCAGGCCATGGCGGTGGCGGGTGCGCCGGCGATGACGGCGCCCTGGAGCGCGCGGGTGGCGATAAGTATCTCCGGATTGGGCGCCAGCGGCACGAGCATGCCGATGAGCGTGGCCGCGATGGTGGAAACGAGCAACAGCTTTCCACGGCCGATGCGCTCGGAGATGATGGACACGGGGATCACGCAGATAGCCAGCGCGCCTGTGGCCGCGGAGATGGTCATGGCGGCTTCCGTGGGGGACATGCCCATGTCCTCCACCAGGGTGGGCAGCATGGCTTGGGTGGGGTAGAGGCAAGAAAAAATTGCCAAGCCCACGAAGAGCATGGCAATGGTGGCGCGCCGCGTTCTGGTCATGCATCAAGCATGGCCTAGCGCGGGTTATGTGTAAAATGTCTAAAAGTTACATAAAACATGCGAGGTGTGCATGAATCTGGAGGATGTGCGCGGCGTCGTCGCCGTGGCCGACCATGGCCTCGTCGGCGCGGCTGCCGACGCCCTCGGGCTCTCCCAATCCGCGCTAACCCGCCGCGTGCAGCGCATTGAGGCGGAGGTGGGGGCCAGCCTCTTCGAGCGCAGCGGCCGGCGCCTGCGGCTCAATGCCCGCGGCCAGGCATTCGTGGAGCATGCCCGGCGGATGCTCATGGCGGAGACCGCCGCGCGCGACGCCGTTTCCCGCCTCATGGATCCGGAGCGCGGTACCGTGCGCCTTGACTTCATGCATTCCCTCGGCACGTGGATGGTCCCGGAACTGCTCAAGGCCTATCGTGCCGAACACCCTCACGTGGACATCCGCCTGCACCAGGGCGCGGCGCGCGAGCTCGTGGAGAGAGTAGCGGCCGGGGAGTCAGATCTCGCGCTCGTTGGCCCCCGCCCCACCACCCCGGGGGCCGTGGGCTGGCACCAGCTTAAATTGCAGCGCCTCGGGCTCGCAGTTCCGGAAGGGCATTGGGCGGCAGGACAAGACAGCGTGCGCATGGAAGATTTTCGGGAGGAGCCCTTCATCGGCATGCTGCCCGGCTACGGAACGCGTATGCTGCTGGATTCCCTGGCGAGCGAAGCCGGATTCACCCCGCGCCTCATCTTCGAATCCATGGAGCTGACCACCGTGGCCGGCCTCGTGGCTGCTGGCCTGGGATCGGCGCTGCTGCCGCTCGATGACCCGTACCTCAAAGCCCGCAACCCCATCCCGCTGCAGCCCGCGGCCTACCGTGAGCTGGGGCTGGTGTGGCGGGAGGGCGATGATGCCCCGCCGGTCGAGCACTTCAAGGATTTCGTCGTGACACGCACCGCCGACTAGCTGCCGAAGGGGAGCTCGGCGGCCAGAGCAGCGAGCGCTTCGGGGGTGGATACCTCATGCGGCAGCCAGGGCAAGGTGTGCACCGGCTGGCCCGGCAGCTTCTCCGCGAGCAGCGCGAGGGCCGCATCCTCCGAGGCGCGGCGCTGTTGAAGAAACTCTTCCGTGCTTTCCGGAGTGCGGCGGTTGACCAGCAGCCCACCGCAGTGCACGCCATGGGAACTCAGGTCCGCGAAGAACTCGGCGGTTTCCAGCACCGGGGTGCGATCGGCGGTGAGGACGAGGAAGAAGGACGTGGTGGTTTCGTCGGAAAGCACGGCGCGCAAACGCTCGAAGCGGCGGCGGCGCTTGAGCAGCGTGGACCGTATCTCCTGGTTGCGGCGGTCCACGGGGTCCTGCGAGCTGGCGGAAACGGCCTTCTCCGCTGAGGTCATGCCGCGCACCACCGCGCCGAACTTGTCGGATTTCTCGCGCCGCGCGAGCAGTCCATCGGTATACGCGGCCATGATTTCCGGCAGCGCCATGAGTCGGGCGGTGTGCCCGGAGGGGGCGGTATCGAAGATGATGTGCTCAAACCCTCCACCATCCTGCTGCTCTTCGATGAGCTGCGCAATGCGCTCCAGCATCGCCGCCTCGTGCGTGCCGGGCGAGTGCCGGGCCAGGTCCAGGTGGCGGTCCACCTCGCGGTGGAGGCGTTCTGGCATGAAACGACGCATTTGCTTGGCGACGCCCTCTAGGTGCTCCTCCGTCGCCCGCGCCGGGTCGATCTCGATGACGCTTAAGTGGGGGCGGACGGTAGTGGGGACGTCGGAAAGCGCGGTGCCAAAGATGTGCCCCAGGTTGTGCGCCGGGTCGGTAGATACCAGCAGCACGCGCTTGCCTTCCTGGGACAGGCGCAGCGCGGTGGCGGTGGCCAGCGTGGTCTTTCCCACCCCGCCCTTGCCGCCGAAGAACATGACGGGGGCTAGCAACATGAGATTCCGTTCAAAGGTGAGCGCTCCATGCCCATGCGCGTGTGCCAGGCGTGGAAATCTTCGTACATCAGCGGCAGCAACTCCAGGGTGTAGTAGCTGGCCGGATTCGGCAGGCCGAGGGCCTCCGAGAGGATAAGCAGCATGAAGAGGTCGTCTTCCTCCTGCTGCGCCTTAGCGAAGGAACGCCGATAGGGCGCGGAGTAGAACTCGTCTAGACCGCGCCCAAAGGCCTTTAGTTTATCGAGCATTGACCGGCAGGGGCGGCTCGATGTCTTCGTCCTTCCATACCACCTGCGGGGCCTTGCGGGCGCGGGAAATGGCGGCGATGGCTTCGGCGATGACCCAGATGGCGGCGACGATAATGACGCCATCGATAAGGAGCAGCAGCCAGTTTCCGGCCTGGAACAGCGTCTTGAGCTGCAGCACCGCCGCCCACAGAGACATGACGGTAACAAAAATCAACGGGAGCAGCACTGGCCACGTCGGGCGGCGCAGCTGGGTGAGGATGACCACGATGATGGACAGCGTCAGGCCTGCCATGAGCTGGTTGGTGGTGCCGAAGAGCGGCCAGATGAGCATGCCGCCGGAGCCGTCGACACCGGTGGAGAAGGTCAGGCCCAAAGCGCAGCCGACGGCGATGATGGTGGCAACCAGGCCGCTGAGCTTGATGCCCATGAGCTCGGCGGCCTCGGAGACCACCATGCGCTGCAGGCGTACACCGGAGTCCATCGTCGTCGCAGCAAAAAGCACGGCCATGGTGGCCAGGATGGTGGCGGAGAGCGAGGTGGGGATGCCCAAACCTTCGTTCATGAGGGCACCGCCGCCCTGGACGAAGGCGCCGACGCCGCCGGCGTTCCACTCGTTGTAGACGGCCTCCCAATCGGCGGCGGTCTTGAAACCGGATGTGGTGGCGACGATGGTGCCCAGTGCGAGGAGGCCCTCGCCCACGGCGCCGAAGTAGCCGACGAAGCGGGCGTCGGTTTCCTTATCCAGCTGCTTGGAAGAGGTCCCGGAGCTCACCACGCCGTGGAAGCCGGAGACGGCGCCGCAGGCGATGGTGACGAAGAGCAGCGGGAAGATGCCTGGTGTGTTGTCAGGGACGTGATCCGACACGGTCGGTGCAACAACCTCGGGGCGGGTGATAAGGAAGGAGCCGTAGAGGATGATGAGGCCGACGAAGAGCTGCAGGCCGTTGATGTAGTCGCGCGGCTGCAACAGGACCCACACCGGCAGCAGGGAGGCGATGAAGGCGTAGACGAAGAGCAGGATGATCCACACGCCGCGGTCCGGGATGCCCAGGACGGTTTCCGGCAGGGCCAGCGGGACGCGGTCACCGATGATCATCAGCGCGTACAAGGCAGCGACGCCCACGATGGAGACGATGGTCAGGTTCCAACGGAAGCGGTAGATGGCCTGGCCGATGAGCAGGGCGACGAGGATGGCGCCCCAGGTGGGGATGACGGCGGTGGGCGTGGAAATCAGCAGGTTGGAAATGACCACCGCGAAGGCCGCGTTGACCATGAGCAGCAGCAGGAAGATCACGACGAGGAAGAGCGCGCGCCCGCGGGCGCCGATATAGCGCCCAGAGAGCGTGCCGATGGACTGTCCGCGGTGGCGCTGGGAAGCCCACAGCGCGCCCAGGTCATGCATTCCGGCAAAGAAGACCGTGCCGAGCGTGACCCAGAGGAAGGCTGGTAGCCAGCCCCAAATCACGGCGACGGCGGGGCCGATGATGGGTGCAGCACCCGCGACCGAGGTGAAGTGATGGCCCCACAGCACGTATTTGTTAGTAGGGACGTAGTCGACACCGTCCTCCATGGTGTGGGAGGGCGTGGAGAAACCCTCGGAGAGCTGATACACCTTCGACGCAAGGAAGCGGGAGTACAGCAGGTAGCCCGCCACCATCATGGCGAGTCCGATAAAGACGAGAAGAAGTGAGTTCACAAAACCACCTGAAGAGAGTCAATTGAGATGTCGCATCAGCGTTGGCTCCTCAGCAAGAAAGGCAAGCCTGTAATACGCATCCCTGTGTGCAGGTGGTGTGAATTATGCCATAGCTGTTTTGTGAAGGTGGGTTTAATTTCTAAATCTCGATAGGGAAAGTTGGGGCGGGTGGGGCAGAAGGGGGTGTGGTTCATCACCGCTCACGGTCTGCGAATTGCCTTGACCGATAGGCCAACTGCCCTACATGACGAAGATCCCCCTCGGATCGGCAATGGCGGCGCATAACTTTGGCAACTCGGGCAGTTTCGCCTCGCGCACCGGGAGCAGGAGTCCTGTGCAAAGGCCTGCAGCTTGTTGAAAACGCGAAACCGCGCCGAGCCTCATTGAAGAGGGCCCAGCGCGGTCGAAGCTATATGGCCTTAAAAGAGGCCGGAATGCTTACTTGGTGGCAGCAGCGTAACGCTCAGCAACGTCATCCCAGTTGAAGACGTTCCAGACAGCCTTGACGTAGTCAGCCTTCACGTTCTTGTACTGGAGGTAGAAGGCGTGCTCCCACATATCCAGCATCAGCAGCGGGGTGAAGTTCACCGAGATGTTGCCCTGCTGATCAGTGAGCTGCTCAATAATCAGGCGACCAGCAACGTGGTCGTAGCCCAGAACTGCCCAACCGGAGCCCTGCAGGCCGGTCGCAACAGCGGAGAAGTGAGCCTTGAACTTCTCGAAGGAACCGAAGTCGCGGTTAATAGCCTCAGCCAGCTCGCCGGTCGGCTCGCCGCCACCGTTCGGCGAGAGGTTCTTCCAGAAGATGGAGTGGTTGGTGTGGCCACCCAGGTTGAAGGCAAGGTTCTTGGACAGAGCGCGGATAGCGTCAGCGTTAGCCTCGCCGTTGCGCTGCTCCTCCAGAGCCTCGAGCGCAGCGTTAGCGCCAGCAACGTAGCCAGCGTGGTGCTTGGAGTGGTGCAGCTCCATGATCTCAGCGGAGATGTGCGGCTCCAGAGCGTCGTATGCGTAGTCGAGTTCAGGAAGTTCGTAAACAGCCATTTGTGTCATCCTTTCTTTGGGGTACGAGGCCCCATCGTAGGGCGCGGATGAGGATTTGGCCACAATAATTTTTTAATGGGAACCGCCGTGAACGAAAACCTGGATTGCAAGCGGCGTAGCGGAGTATAAGGGGAGGACAACGCTAAGTGTAAGGAGAACCCAGCATGTTTCTTTTCAAACCAGAGCCCAAGCTGGTGGCAGCGGAGGACGCCCTTCCCGGGCGCGCCGAGCCCGTCTTGGACAACCCGCAGCCCCACGCGGTCCTGGGCACTCCGATTACTGGACCGTGGAAGGACGGGCAGAAGTCCCTCATCATTGCCATCGGCTGTTTCTGGGGCGCGGAGAAGATGTTCTGGGAAACTGAGGGCGTGGAGTCCACGTCCGTGGGCTATGCGGGCGGCACCACGCCTAACCCGACCTACTACGAGGTCTGCCGTGGGCTGACCAACCACGCGGAGGCGGTGCAGATTACCTACGACCCGCAGCGTGTGCGCCTGCGAGACTTAGTGGTCAAGGCTCTGGAGGCTCACGACCCCACCCAGGGCTTCCGCCAGGGCAACGATGTCGGCACGCAGTACCGCTCGGCGTTCTACCCAGAGACCGAGGAGGAGCGCCAAGAGATCCAGCAGCTCGTGGATTCCTACGCAGGCAAGCTTGCCGACGCCGGCTTTGGCGCCACCACCACCGAAGTCACCCTCCTCAGCGAGACAGACTCGGGAGAGTATTACCTGGCCGAGGACGAACACCAGCAGTACCTGCACAAGGTGCCCAACGGCTACTGCCCGCACCACAGCACCGGCGTCAAGTGCGGCTAGCGCGCGGGCGCGCGGCTAGAGCTGCTTGCGCACGTGCGTGCGGAAGTCGGAAGGTTTGTTGAGCTGGTCGCGCTCCACGAAGGCCCGCATGCGCTCGGCGAGCTCCGGGGTGAGCTGGGTTCGCGTTTGGGAGCCGAGGACGGAATCCCAGTACCAGAAGGTTTCCTCAAAGTAGTTGTGCCCGTGGCCACCCGGCACGTTGAGCGAGTTGATCTGGTCCAGCGCTACCTGCCAGAAGGTGATGAACGGATGCCAGCGCAGGTTCTTAAAGGTATCTGCGTACAAGGTCTGCGGGGTCGGCTCGTGGATCCAGTTGGGGCGGGCATAGATGAGCTTGCTGTCCCACCACACGATGGCATCGGAGGCGTGCTGCCCCACCGCCACGCGCGGGCGCTCCCAGGGGCCATAGGGTTCGCCGAAGGCATCGTGTTCCATGTGGGCGGGAACGCTGGCGAAGCGGAGGTGCCGGCCGCCGTCGATAAGCGGCAGGCGTTCCAGGGAACCGCGTTCGCGGTGCAGGCGCCGCATGAAGCTGGTCATCCGAGGCGGCCCAGTGAACACCGCACCATCGCAGTCGGCTAGCAGTTCTTCGAGCGTCTCGTAGTTTTCCACGATGGCATAGCAGCCCAAGGACTCGCCGCTTAAGTACAGCTTCGGGCGGTTGTCCTCAGGCAAGAGCGCGAGGCGGGCATGAACGGCGGCGATGAGCTCGCGCGCAAAGGTGCGGGAGAGGTTCTTGTCCACCAGATAGGAAAACATGGAGGGCAGGTAGTCAAATTGCAGGGCTACGGTGGCGCAATTGCCGCGCGTGAGGAATTCATAGCCGCTGACCGAATAATTGTTGATCCAGCCTGAGCCGGAGGGCATCTGCAGCACGATGGTGTCGCGGTGGAAAGCGCCCGTGCGATCCATCTCCGCCACCGCGTGGCGGGCGGCGGCGTGCGGACCACGGCCGCGGATGAGCCCGATGTAAATACGGATCGGCTCGTGGGCACGTTCGAAGTGCATAACTTCTTTGATGTCCTGGGCGCGTGGGCCGCGGTCGAGGAAGGCCCTGCCCTGGGAGCCGACGGCCGTCCACGGCTCGTGGGACCAGGGGCTTCCCGAGCGTTCCGGCTCCCACGGCATCGCGGAGCCTGGGTACACCAATTTATTGAGGGCCAGACCTTGGATGGAGGCCCTGCGGAGCAGCCGGCGCCACACCATGCGGTCGCTGACCACAGCCGCAGCGAAGCCGACCGCGCCACCTGCTAGCGGCCACGCTATCCACCTGGGCAGCCAGCGCTGCACCTGGCGGGAAAGCTGGGTGACGGCGATCTGCGCTGCCTCCCCGACGATGAGCAGGGCGCCGTAGCCCGCGGTGCCCACCACCATGCCCAGTGCTGCGGATTGGGGGCCGCGGTCATTGAGCTTGCTTACGAGGCGGGCTTGTTCTGATTGGTTGCGCAGGGAGCGTATGCCCGCGATGAATGTTCCGAGCCCAAGCAGGTAGTAGGAGTAGCGCCGGGTGGTGGGGCCCACGTGGTCCTGGGGGCGTCGCCCAGCGAGGCGGAGCCCGCGCTTCGCTGCGAAGGCCGCGGTGGTAGCGGCGAGGTGTCCCGCACCTTGGCCGATGGCCACGTTGGCGGCAGTGACCCACCACGGGCGTGGCAATAGCGACGGGGAGACGGCTGCCCAGGTTGCTACCTCCGCGCCGAAGATCCCGGGCCACATATTTTGCGGCAGGCGCCGCCGGCCGGTCATGCGCATGCCGGGTGTGAGATCGCTGATGAGCTCCAGGGAAAAGATTGCAGCCTGAAGGCCCTTCTGAGCGGTTGTCAGTGCGATGCGGCGTGCGAGTTGACGCATGGTGGCCATTGAACCAGCTTTAGTGCGGGCGCGCAGGGAAGCCTCAAACCGTGCACAATCGGACATGAAAATGTGAGATCGGACTACTGGTCCTGTGAATTCGGGCGCATAACGAGCAAAATTCGGACATTGGGGGCACAATAGGAGGCATGGGAAATCATGTTGGAAACAAAGTAGTACTCATCGGTGCTGGCGACGTTGGAGTTGCTTACGCCTACGCTCTGGTCAACCAGGGCACTGTTGACCACCTGGCCATCATCGACATCGACGAAAAGAAGCTCGAAGGCAACGTCATGGACCTCAACCATGGCGTCGTCTGGGCCCCGTCCCGCACCCGCGTGACCAAGGGCACCTACGAAGACTGCAAGGACGCCTCCATGGTCGTCATCTGCGCCGGTGCTGCGCAGAAGCCTGGTGAGACCCGCCTGCAGCTCGTGGACAAGAACGTCAACATCATGAACTCCATCGTGGCGGACGTCATGAAGAATGACTTCGACGGCATCTTCCTGGTCGCCTCCAACCCGGTGGACCTGCTGACCTATGCGGTGTGGAAGGCCTCCGGCTTCCCGCACCAGCGCGTCATCGGCTCCGGCACCGTCCTGGACTCGGCCCGCTACCGCTACATGCTCTCTGAGATGGATGACGTGGCGCCGACCTCCGTCCACGCCTACATCATTGGTGAGCACGGTGACTCCGAGCTGCCGGTCGTCTCCTCCGCCAACATCGCAGGTGTCTCCCTGTCCCACCGTTCTGAGGAGGACCCGGGCTACAACGAGCGTATCGAGAAGATCTTCGAGGACACCCGCGACGCCGCCTACCACATCATCGACGCTAAGGGCTCCACCTCCTACGGCATCGGCATGGCCCTGGCCCGCATCACCCGCGCGGTCATCCAGAACCAGGCTGTTGCGCTGCCGGTCTCTGCTTACCTGCAGGGCGAGTACGGCCACGAGGATGTCTTCATTGGCACCCCGGCCATCGTTGACCGCTCCGGCGTCAACCGCGTTATCGAGCTGGCCCTCGATGACCACGAGAAGGAGCGCTTTGAGAACTCCTTCAACACGCTCAACACCATCAAGGAAGAAATCTTCGGCTAGTGAAGATCGTCGCCCACAGGGGATACTCCGGGAAATATCCGGAGCTATCCCCTCTTGCCTTTGAAAAAGCGCTCGCGCTTCCCATTCACGGTATCGAGTGCGATATCCGCCTGAGCAGCGATGGCAAGGTGGTGGTTCACCACGATCCCACCCTGGACCGCACCACGAACGGCTCGGGCCGAGTGTCTCGCCTGACCTGGGAGGAGCTGCGCCGCCTGAAGATTGGCGGCGGCCAGCGCATGCTGCTTCTCGACGAGCTCCTCGAGATGCTCGGTGACAAGAAGCATCACCTCTACATTGAGACCAAGCATCCCTCGGGGCAGGGCGACATCCTCGAAGAACAAATGGTGCTGCGGTTGCGCTATGCAGGGCTTCTCGACGACCCCCGGATCCACATGATTTCCTTTTCCCACCGGGCCATCCGTCGAATGGCAGCGCTCGCCCCGCACGTTGACCGCATCTACCTGCGCCGCGATTGGGAGCGCCATTTCAACCGCCCCGATATCCTGTTATCGCAGCCCACTGGCCTGGGCATGTCGCTGTTGCGCGGCAAGCTGCAACCTGGTGCCATTGGCGCGCATGGTCTGCCCACGTACATGTGGACCATCGATAAACCCGAGGATATGAAGTGGGCATGGGCCAATGGGGTGGATATTCTCGCCACGAACCAGCCGGAAGTGGCCCTGCATGCCATTGAGCTGTAATGAACAGGTAAGTTGTTCAGTATGGCCAAGAAGAAAAAGAAGAACGAACAGCTGCCGGAGGGCATGTCCCGCCGCCAAGCTAAGCTCGCTGCCCGCGCCGCCGAGCGCGCTGCCCTGGAAAAGGACCCTCGCCCCTTCGGTGGGCTCGCCGCTGAGGCTAGCCTCGTCGCCCTGCAGGAATTTGTTCCTTCCGCAACGGCGAAGCTGTCCGTCAAGGGCTTTGACAAGGACGTCTACATCGCCACCGTGCTGCCCGGTGCTACCGCGGCGCTTATTCGTGACGAGGAGTCTGGCGGCGAGGCTTTCGTGGGCCTGCAGGTACAGTCCCACACCCACAACCCGGGCCGCGACCTGGCTTTTGCCCTGAACTGGGTGAAGAACAACGCGCCGGGTTCCACCCTCGAGTCCACCGCTGCCGACGGCTCCCAGCCGGAGCTCAAGGAGCTGCTTGAGGAAGACGCCGAGCTGGAGATCAACGTCTACCAGGACTTCGCGTGGTGGATGCCGGAGGGCGCGCAGGTTCCTCCGCAGATGGCGCAGGCTCTGCAGCGCGCCAACGATTCCGTCATCGAGTCCTACCAGGTGGGCCAGGAGGCCGAAGGTTTTGTCGGCACCGCCTTCTGGGCTAACGCCGGGGGCGGCAAGGCCCACATCCGCTGGGTCCGCCCCTGTGATGACGAGAATGCTTTCCTCAACGCGCTGGCGCGCGTGGCCGCTCGCGGCGAGCTCAACTTGGGCGAGGACACCAAGTTCGCCGGTGTCTTCCGCACGCACGGTCTGATCGCCCCGGTCTTTGACCTCGACCCAGAGGTCGCGCACGACTCCTACGAGGCCGAGCTGTCCCGCGTGAACAAGGCGTTGGAGGAGGAGATCTCCAACGACGCCAACCTCAACGCCGATGAGCGCAAGCAGCTGCAGAACATCAAGTCCCGTCAGGTGACGCTGCGCTAATTCCTCGGCACCTTCGCCCCGAGGCTTAGGTACATATCGATCAAATAGGGCTCCAAAACCCACACAGGTTTTGGAGCCCTATTTGATCGAAACGACCGGCCGGAGCCTTAGCGCATGGAGTCCCAAAGTGCTTGGGCCTCGGCGTCATCCCAGAGGACGACATTGCCCACGACCGTGTCCTGGAAGCCGCCGATCGGCACAGTCTTCGTCTCCACACCCGAGGCCATCGACAGTGCCACGCGGGCAAGGTGCCAGACGTGGTCCTTCTCGTTGACGATGAAGGAATCTGCGGTGTGGTTGACCAAGGAGATGGCCTTGAAGGGGTTGCCGATGGTGGAGAAGGACGTTGCCTTATCCAGCAGCGCGGCGAAGAACTCGCGCTGGCGTTCGACGCGGTCCAAGTCACCCATCGCGGTAGCGCGGGTGCGCACGTAGCCAAGGGCATCTGGTCCGCGAAGCTTCTGACAGCCCGCTTGGAGGTCGATGCCGGCGAGCGGATCGTTGATGGGCTCCTTGACACAAATCTCCACGCCGCCCACGGAATCCACGACGTTGGCTAAGCCGCCCATGCCGATCTCCGCATAGTGATCGATGTGGAGGCCGGTGGCTTGTTCCACGGTTTGGGTCAGCAGCTGCGGCCCACCGTAGGTGAAGGCGGCGTTGACCTTGTCCATGCCGAAGCCGGGCACATCGACGTAGCTATCGCGCGGAATGGAGACCAGCTGGGCCTTTCCGGATGCGGGAATGTGCAGAAGCATGATGGTGTCGGTGCGGCCAACTCCTACGTCACCGCCGGTGCCCAGCTCGGCCTGTTGTTCCTCGGTGAGGCCCTGGCGCGAGTCCGAGCCCACCAACAGCCAGTTCGTCCCGGAGGTCGGCGCCACCTGCTCGGAGGGTAAGGCATCGATACGGGTCAGGCGCGAATCCGTCCACAAGGTGAAGGCCACCATGAAGACGAGGGCGATGACGATGAGCCAGCCCAAGCAGCCGAATACTTGCTTGGCCGGGTTGACCTTCTTGCGGCGGCTGTGCGGGCGCCGAGCAGGACGCCCGCGGGACGCAGTTTGTGGGGAGTAGCTGCGCGGTGGTGCGTCGGGGCTTCGCCGGTATGCGCCGGCGGCAGGTTCCCGGGCGGGCATGTTCTGCTGGGGCGCCGGGCGCGGCGATGCGTGCTGAGCCATATAGGCATCGACGTCGAAGCGGGTTTCCTCCGGACGCGAGCGCTGCGCACTGGGGCGCTGAGCGCGAGAAGAAGAGTGCGTGGGATTAGCTCGCTGCCCGGAGGGGCGGCGACGCACTGGGCGTCCGTAGCGATCCCGCAGGGGCTGCCCGTCAGCGCCAAGGACGAACTCACCGGCATCCTGCCCGGCAGCATGCGCACCGCGCGGGCCATCCGGGCCGTGGGGGTGGGCCGGGCCAGTGGCACCCGCGCGGCGGGAATCGCCGTGGGGATCGCCAGCGCGGCGGGAATCGCGCTCTGGATCGTGTCCTTGGTAGGTCATGGGGAACACTGTACCGCGAAATCACTTCCGCCCCACCTTTCACACAGGGCGTGGTTGTGGTCTTTGTGATGCTATGAACTCTGGCCCATGCTTAAGCACCGAAGAGCAATGCGTAGCCCACGAAAGCGATGGCGTCGATCAGAAAATGCGCGATGACCAGAGGCCACACCTTCCCCGTGCGGTGGAAGTACCAGCCATAGAGCACGCCCATGATGATATTGCCGAAGCCTGCGGAAACACCCTGGTAGAGATGATAAGAGCCGCGCAGGATGGAGGAAGCAGCCAGCGTTGCGGGCAGGGCCCACCCAGACTGCTTGAGCCTGGTCATGAACCAGTACACCACCACCAGCTCCTCCGCCCACGCGTTGGCGAAGGACTTGATGAGCAGCACCGGGATCTCAATCCACGTATCGAACGCTCCCGGCACCACCTCCTTGGTCCACCCGAAGTGCAGCGCCACGTAATACAGCACCAACCCCGGCAGACCAATGACTGCCGCTAGCGCTGCGCCGTGGACACCATCCCGCCACCGCGGGCGGGGCGGGAAGGAGATCAGGTAGAGCGCAAGTGCTCCCCACGCGAAGAGCACCGCGGCGCTGCAGAGCTGGAAAGCAAGGTCGAGCAGCGTCGTCGCCGACTGCGAGGCGTTGATGGTGACCGACTGCTCGTTGAGCGGGGCGGGGTTGAGCAGGGAATCGGTCAGCCGCAGCGCGGCGCGCACGCCCGAGACACCAAAAGTGATGGTCAGGACGATGAGGATTTCCGCGCGCAGGCGTGAGCGCGCGGTCATGGGTGAAGCACCTGGGCGAGGCCGAGAAGGGAGGACTCGTCAAGCGTGATTGAACCCAACTGCACGCCCACGGGCGGGTGATCGCGCACCGGCCACGGCACGGAGATGGCAGGCAGCTGCGCCACGTTGAACAACGAACCCCACGGTGACCACCGCGTTTGCTCATCAAAGTTGGCCTGGTGCTCCAGCGCCAGGAAGTGCCCACGCCGGGGCGGATCGAAGGCCAGCATGGGGCTCAAGATGGCATCGACTTCCCACTCTTGTGCCAGCAGCTCCGGCAGCTGCGCGGCGTGCGCGCGGGCTGAGGCGAATTCGGAATCCGTGACGCGCCGGCCCTTCGCACGGATCCACTCCGCGTAACCCTCCGCGAAGTCAAGGCCGGCCAGCCGGCGGCTAAAGATGTGTTGAAAGGCCTCAAAGGTAGTCGCGGCCTGGGGGTAAGGGGAAAGGGCCACGGTTTCAAATCCCGCGCCTTCAAAGGTGGCGGTGGCCTCTGCGACCGCGCGCAGCATGTGCGGGGCCACCTCGGTGTTAGCGAAGAGGGGATCCGTCAGCACTCCGATGCGGGCGCGCCGGGCGCGCGGACGAAGGCCGTGCAGCGTTGCGGTATCGGCGATGCTGCGCGTGATGAACCCCTGCACCGAGAGGTCCTCACCGCCGGGCTTGAACCCGACGACGCCACAGGCGGCAGCCGGCACGCGGATGGAGCCTCCGCCGTCGGAGGCATGCGCAGCGCGCAGCAGACCCCGCGCCACCTGGACCGCCGCTCCACCGGAGGAACCGCCCGGGGTATGGCCCGGGTAGAGCGGGTTATCCGGGTGGGGCAGGCCTACGGGTTCGGTGTCCACGCGCAGGCCCAGTTCGGGCGCGGCGGACTTGCCGACGATGAGCGCGCCGGCGTCGATCAGCTCCTGCACGAAAGGATCGGTCTCCTCCGCCACGTAGGTGCGCTCGGCATGGCCGAGCGTGGTGGGCATGCCGGCGACGTCATTGAGGTCCTTGACCGAGAGAATCCAGCCGCTCAAGCGCCCGTGCGCCTGCGGCCGGCGCTCGAGGTCGAGGTACGTGAAGCCGTGTTCCGCGGGGTCCAGACCAGATAGATCCTCGCGCAGCTTATCCAGAGTGAACTCGGTGCTGTCCATGGCGGCTCAGTTTAGTAGTTACGTGAGATAAAGTTGCTGTCATGAGCACCACCATCGCATTCCTCGGGCCCGCCGGAACCTTCACGGAAGCGGCGATGCAGCACTTCGCCGCTGACTTTGCTTCCCCTGAGGGGCTGCCGGTAAACTCGCCGGCCGAGGCGCTGGCGGCGGTGCGCTCTGGTGCGGCGGACTATGCCTGCGTGGCCATTGAAAACTCCGTGGACGGTCCGGTAACAGCCACCTTTGACGCGCTTGCCGACGGCTCCCGGGTCCAGATCTACCGCGAAGTAGACCTGCCGGTGTCCTTCTCTATTCTGGTGCGTCCCGGCACTTCCGCGGAGACTCTTCGCACCTTCTCCACGCATCCTGTGGCCTACCAGCAGGTGCGCGGTTGGTTGGAGCAGAACCTGCCGGGCGTGGACTATGTTCCGGCGGCGTCGAATGGCGCGGCGGCGCAGGCCGTGGCGCGCGGGGAGGTGGATGCCGCGGCCGCCCCGGCACGGGCAGCGGAGGTCTTCGGGCTGGATTCTCTTGCGGACAACGTGGCGGATGTCGCGGGGGCCACGACGCGGTTCGTCCTCGTGGGGCCGGCCGGAAAACCGACCGCGCGGACCGGCAACGATAGGACGTCCGTCATCTTCACCCTGCCCAATGAGCCGGGCTCCCTGGTTGGGGCCCTGCAGGAATTCGCGCACCGCGGGGTGGACCTCTCCCGCATCGAATCCCGTCCGCTGCGCACCGTCTTTGGCAACTACCGCTTCCACGCCGACCTCATCGGGCACATCGAGGACCAGCCGGTAGCGGAGGCGCTGCGGGCGCTGTGGTTGCGCGCGGAGGATGTCGTTTTCGTGGGTTCTTGGCCTTCCGTGGTGGCGCTAGGGGAGGCGCCACGGAATCTGGCGCGGTTGCAAGATGCCGATGAATGGGTAGCGCAGGCGCGCACCGGCCAATAGTGTGGTGAAACATGACCGGAAGAATCATCCTGCTGCGCCACGGCCAGACCTTTTCCAATATTGACCGCATCATGGACACCCGCCCGCCGGGTGCCGAGCTCACCGAGCGCGGCCGTGGCCAGGCGGAGGATGTTGGCCGCGAGCTAGCTGAGCTGTGCGCGGGACGCCGCGTGCGCTTTGTGTGTTCTATTGCCCTGCGCGCCCAGCAGACCGCGATGCTGGCCGCCCGTACATACGGCGAGGCCGCTGATGAGCGCAACGTTCCCGTCGAAGTGCGTGTAGGCCTGCACGAGGTCTTTGCCGGTGAGCATGAAATGAGCGGCAGCGAGGATACCCACCGCGAGTACATGGTGGCGCTGCGCGGCTGGCTCGACGGCGATGAGGCTGCCCGGATGCCTGGCGGTGAGAGTTACGTGGATGTGCTCGAGCGCTACCAACCGGTGTTGGAGGATCTCGCTGCGGAGCTGGAGGATGATGAAGACATTGTCGTCGTCAGCCACGGCGCCGCCATTCGCGTAGTGACGAGACATGCCTGCGGCGTGGACCCAGACTTTGCCTATACCGGCTACATGCCGAACTGCCGCTTTACCCTCATGGAGCCGCAGGGGCAGTCTTTTGGCCAGTGGACACTCAAGCGCTGGGCGGATACCGAAGTCTAACCCGCTGCGGCCACGGTAGGTTTCGTTGTGGCCGCGGTAGGCGCCCCGCTGGGCGCCCCGCTGGGCGCCTACCCCCAGCCGAGCTCGTGGAGGCGGTCCTCCTCGAAACCGAAGTAGTGTCCGACCTCGTGGAAGACGGTCACCATGACCTCGTGGGCCAGCTCCTCTTCCGAGTTGCTCATGGCCTGCAAAGGTTGCCGGTAAATGGAGATGGTATCCGGCAGGTAGCCAGTGTGCGAGGCGGTGCGGTGCGTGAGCATCACGCCTTCGTAGAGGCCCAGCAGGTTAGGGTTTTCTGGGTTTTCTTCCTCCACCAAGATGACCAGGTTGCGCATCTGGTCGACGAATCGATCGGGGATCTTATCCAGGGCCTCACCGACTAGCTCTTCGAAGCGTTCCTCGCTGACCTCGTACATGTGCTTACTCCCTGTGGAATAGTCGGGGTTTATTGGGCCGGCGCCGGTGCAGTAGTGGCGGCAGGAACGGCACTGTCGCCAGCCGGCTGGGAGTTCTCGCCGCCCGGCTGGGCGTTCTGATCACGCAGCGGGTTGCGCTTCGGCTGCTCGGTGGGCGGGGCACCGTTGATGTTCAGGGAATCTCGTCCCTCCGCAGCGGAGCCCGTAATGGTGGAAAACAGGCCTTCGTTGACATGGATGAGGGAGCAGTTCACCGAACGGGAGCCGGCCTCCCAGGACTCGCGGTTCATCGCGCCCCAGAAAGGCTGCAGTGTGGATTGGTAGAGGTTTTCCTCGCCGCCCAGGTAGTCCATGGCGTCCTGAGTACACGTTTCGGAGAGGAACTTATCCATGTCCTCGTCGTTGGGGTAGCCATCGGGGAATTTCTCGGCCAGGTTAATGACGGATACGGTCTCCATCTGGTGCGGCTCGCTACACGGAACGGTGCTGAGCACCTGGTTCTCGTCCACCTTGCGGCATTCGCCGGGCTTGGCGACGACCGCCTGGTCCACCTCACTGACCTTACCGGTGGATTCCTGGGGGACGCCGTTGGCGTCGGTGGTCTGCAGGCCGCACAGCAAGGTGCGGTCGCCCTGTTCCCAGGAGGCGGCCGGCGGCAGGATGGAGGCGATGTCGTAGCGGCCGTTGGGATCCCACTTGCCGTTGAGGTAGCTCACCGTGGGGGCTTCGCACAGCTCATCGCGCAGGGCGTTTTGCCGTGTGATATCGGGGCGCTTGGCATTGGGGCCGAATTCACTGGTGGGGTAGGCGCTGAGGTCCTCGCGGGAGGAGACCTCGAAGCGGTGTGGCTTATCGCAGCTGGTCTGCTCGAAGTCGGTGGCAGTGCCGTCTGGGGCGATGTCCCACGTCACGCACGAACCAGCGGAGGCGGTGGTAAAGGATGCGATCTCTCCTTCGGAGGGATCGGCAGCCTGACTGCCGTCGGCGCTGGGGGTAGCGGAGCCTTGTGCGGCCGAATCGGTGCCGGTTGGCTCGCCGCTGAAGAGGCCGTAGGACGCCATGAAGGCGGCCGCGGCCACGGCTGCAACGAGGACGACGCGGATGGCGGAGGCGGAGCGCCACGCAGATGAAGTGCTCATAGAACTCTTCATACTACTCCCTTAGCGTCCCTGGCTTCTAGCCCGCCCGGCACCGTGCGGGAGCACGGCGCCGCTAGATACGTGCGCGGGAGACGTGCGTTGTGAGCCGGTAGCGGTCTGTGCGGTAGACCGAGGAGCACCATTCAACCGGTCGGTCCCCCGAGCGGGCGAGGCGGGTGATGTGCAGCAGTGGGGTGCCCGGTGAGACGTCGAGAAGCTCGGCGATGTCCTCGTCTGCCGCGACGGCCGTGACCGTCTGCTCGGCCTCGGTGATGGGGACCTCGAAGGTGCTATCCAAAATCGCGTAGACGGAATTGTAGATGTCATTCTCCAGCAGCGACGGCGCAAAGGTGGAGTTGTACCAGCCATCGTCGATGGAATAGGGCTCGCCATCGCCCAAGCGCAGGCGCCGCAGGTGGGTATGGGCCACGGTGGTTTCCGTGCCGAAAAACTCGCAGACCTCACTGGGGGCGGTGCTACGCTCACCCAGCAGGATTCTCGAGGAAGCCTGGACCTTTTGGTGGCCCATCTCATCGGAGAAGGAGGCCAAATGGAGCCGGGAGACCAGTGGGTTCGGAGCCACGAAGGTGCCCTTGCCACGCACCCGCCGCAGGCGGCCCTCGGCCACTAAATCACCGATGGCGCGGCGTACGGTGATGCGGGAAACACCGTAGGTTTCTTCGAGAATGCGCTCGCCGGGGAGGATGTCACCGGGTTTGAGGGTGGTTCGGCAGAGCTCGGAGAGGATATCCCGCAGCTGAGCGTGCTTGGGCACGGGGCCGTCGGTAATAATGTGAGGTGCCATGTTATTCATGATAATGCGCTGGTTATGACCAGCGCAAAGGTATGGCCGTGCGCTAGACTATCCGGCGTGATTGATCTCAAGTTTCTTCGCGAAAATCCCGATGTCGTCCGCGCCTCCCAGGTAAACCGTGGGGAGGACCCCGCTTTGGTGGACCAGCTGCTCGCCGCCGATGAACAGCGTCGCGCGGCCATTGTGAAGGCAGACCAGCTGCGCTCGGAGCAGAAGGCCTTTGGCAAGAAGATTGGCCAGGCCTCCCCGGAGGAGCGCCCGGCGCTGCTGGAGGGCTCCAATGAGCTGAAGGAAAAGGTCAAGGCGGCCGGCGAGGAAGCGGCCGCGGCCGAGGCCAAGGTGGAGGAGCTGCAGTACCAGCTCTCCAACGTGGTGGAGGGTGCCCCGGCTGGTGGCGAGGATGATTTCGTCGTGCTCGAGGAGGTCGGTGAGAAACCGCAGTTCGACTTCGAGCCGAAGGATCACCTGGAGTTGGGTGAGACGCTGGGGCTTATCGACGTCAAGCGGGGCGCCAAGGTCGGCGGCGCACGTTTCTACTACCTCACCGGCGACGGCGCCTTCCTGCAGCTGGGCATGCTTATGCTGGCTGCGCAGAAGGCCCGTGAGGCCGGCTTTAGCCTCATGATCCCGCCGGTGCTCGTGCGCCCGGACGTGATGCAGGGCACCGGTTTCTTGGGTCAGCATGCGGATGAGGTCTACTACCTGCCGGCGGATGATCTCTACCTGGTCGGTACTTCGGAGGTGGCTCTGGCTGGCTACCACAAGGAAGAGATCATCGACCTGTCCAAGGGCCCGCTGCAGTATGCGGGCTGGTCCTCCTGCTTCCGCCGCGAGGCGGGTTCGCACGGCAAGGACACCCGCGGCATTCTGCGCGTGCACCAGTTCGACAAGCTGGAGATGTTTGTCTACTGCAAGCCGGAAGACGCCGAGGAGATACACCAGAAGCTGCTGAACATGGAAAAGGACATGCTCGCGGCGATGGAGCTGCCCTACCGCACCATCGACATCGCGGGCGGAGACCTCGGTTCTTCTGCAGCCCGCAAGTTCGATAACGAGGCGTGGGTGCCTACCCAGGGCACGTACCGCGAGCTCACTTCGACCTCGAACTGCACCACCTTCCAGGCGCGCCGCCTCTCCACGCGCTACCGCGACGAGAACGGCAAGACCCAGTACGCCGCCACGCTCAACGGCACCCTGGCTACCACCCGCTGGCTCGTGGCCATCCTGGAGAACCACCAGCAGGCAGATGGGTCCGTCGTGGTTCCGGAGGCATTGCGCCCATTCGTGGGTAAGGACGTTCTTTACCCCGTAAACTCCTAGAAGAATGACAGGAGGCGCCGCAGGCGCCCCCTTCGATCCCCGGTTGTGCCCTCTTAAGGCCCTAAATCCTCCCTGGAGCATCATGAGCGTTGTGACTAATTTCCTCTACCGGCAGATTACGCACATTGGCCGCGGGGTGACTTTGGCCCAGGGGCTGAAGATGCGCCTGTCCGGCGAGGAGAATATCCCGGATAAGGGCGGGGCCGTCATCGTGTGCAATCACACCGGCTACATGGATTTCCTCTTCGGGGCCTTCTTGGCTTATCGCAAGCGGCGTTTGGTGCGCTACTTGGCTAAAGCCTCCATCTTCCAGACGCCGGTGGCCGGTCAGCTTTTTCAGGTGATGGGGCATGTTCCGGTGGATCGCATCGATGGCGGGGCGTCGATTGTCAAAGGCATCGAGCTGGCCAAGAATGGCGAGCTCGTGGGTGTGTTTGCGGAGGGCACGATTTCCCGCAGCTTCGAGATTCGCAGCATGCGCAACGGTGCGGCGCGTATCGCCCACGGCGCGGGTGTTCCGATCATCCCGCAGGTCATCTTCGGCTCCCAGCGCATTTGGACGAAGGGCCAGAAGAAGCACCTAGGCCGCACCAAGACCCCAGTGCTGATCACGGCTCTTGAGCCCTACTACACCACGGGCGATTTCGATGCGGATATCGCGGAGGTGCGCCGCCGGATGCAGGAGGCTCTGGAGGGGCTGTGGGCTCAGTACGAGGAGGAATTCGGCCCGATGCCGGCTGGCGAATACTGGGTACCGGCCCGTAAGGGTGGGGGCGCGCCGACGCTGGAGGAGGCCGAGGCCCAGGACTCCGAGGTGGAGACTGAGCGCTACCGTGTGCGCCGGCTGCGCGATGATCTGACCAATCTCAAGGAGCACGTGTCCGAGGCCACCGTGGAGCTCATGCGCGACCGGATGGCGTTGATGAAGCCGGGTAGTAATGAGGAAACCGGTACCGCAGAAGCCGGAGCCGAGGCCGCCGAGAAGGACCGCCCGCGTACCGCGCCGGAAACCCTTGAGTGGATCAAGGAAAACCTCAACTCGGTGGTCGAAGAGGCTATGCGCGGCGTAGAGGAGGGCCGCGAAAAGGTCACGGGGGTGATGGCGCAACTGAAGTCTGATGTCATGGAGGCTCAAGCTTCCATGACTGCGAGCAGCAAGGAAATCTTCGCTGGTTCCGTCGTGGAACAGGGGTTGCTCTCCGCGGCGACGCAATCTCGGCTCATCGTCTCGCGCCTGCCGCACCGCGTGAAGGCGCAGTATTCCGAAGCGCCGCGCGTGATCGTGGCGGATCAGAGCGCGCTGAGCATGGAAAACGGGGAAATCTCGACGCGGCTCCAAGAAGCGCTAACGCAGCTCCACCCGCAGGTTGAGGAGTTCGTCGTGCTCTCGCCACAGGGCGAGGTACTGGACGCTGCCGCCTTCGGGGACCTCCCCCAATCGTGTTGGCGCATCGCCTGCTCGGACGGTGCCGAAGGGGTGCAGTTCAACGATGCCCCCGGGGGAGTGGTGGCGACGGCCTCTTCCCCCGCGGAGGGGCTGGCGGCCGTGGTGAAGAAGATTGGGGCCGAGCCGAAGGATCTCTTGTTCTTTGCCAATGAGCCGGGGGATGAAACCTTTGCGGAGGGCGGGGATGGCGTCGCCGTGCGCATGGTGGCGCTTGAGACTGCACCCATTGAGGTGATTAAGGCTGCGCAGGCGGTGACGTATTCCACCGAGCGCTACGGAATGGCCGAGGTGCTGGAGGCGATGGCGCGCTTGCAGCAAGAGAAGAAATAAGTCTTGACACCCTGGACTTAAGAAGCGTTCGCAACGCCCGTTAACACCCCCGGAAGGGGGTGTTATTTTATTTTGTCATCCTATGAAACGGCTTAGAAACTCCAGCTTACGGCGGCGGAACTTACGTGTGAGTAGCGTCTCCAGAGAGAATTTGGCGTGATCTATAGCATTGGCCGTGGGAGAAAACTTCTTCTTCATTCGCCTTTCGAGCAGGTGGCCGAGGTGTCGGTGCACAGGACGCGCGTGGTGGATGAGCGCAACATGCTGCGCACACCGTCAACTGGACAGGACTTTCTGACGCCGTGCAGCGAGAGAGGAGACTCGGTCAACAATGACCACGACGAGTATTAACAGCTTCAACCCTGAGTATTTTGAAAAGACGTGGAACGACTACTCCACCGAGGACTATGACGTCGTCATCATCGGCGGAGGTTCCGTAGGCGCCGGTGCTGCACTGGATGCGGCCACTCGTGGCCTGAAGACGGCTGTGCTGGAATCCCAAGACTTTGCGGCGGGCACGTCTTCGCGTTCCTCCAAGATGTTCCACGGTGGCCTGCGCTACCTGGCAATGTTCGACTTCCGCCTCGTTGCGGAGTCCCTCAAGGAGCGCGAGCTCAACATGTCGACCCTAGCGCCGCACCTGGTCAAGCCGCTGAAGTTCATCTTCCCGCTGACCCACCGCGGCTGGGAGCGCGTCATGATGTTCGGTGGCTTTACCCTCTACGACCTGATGGGCGGAGCCAAGAGCGTCCCGATGCAGAAGCACCTCACCCGCAAGGGCGTGCTGAAGGTGACCCCAGGCCTCAAGGAGGACGCCGTCGTCGGTGGCGTGCGCTACTATGACACGCTTGTCGACGACGCCCGCCACACCATGACCGTCCTGCGCACCGCCGCCGAGTATGGCGCCAACGTGCGCACCGGCACCGAGGTGATTGGCTTTGAGAAGGACGGCCGCGGCCGCATCACTGCCGCGAAGGTCCGCGACCTGGAAACCGGCCGCGAGGCCACCGTCAAGGGCAAGGTCTTCATCAACGCGACCGGTGTGTGGAACGACAAGATTCAGGAGATGGCGGGCGCTGAAGGCAAGTTCACCGTCCACGCTTCCAAGGGCGTTCACATCGTGGTCCCGAAGGATGCCCTCGACGCCGACGCCGCGCTGTGCTTCGTCACCGAAAAGTCCGTGCTCTTCGTCATCCCGTGGGGTGAGTACTGGATCATCGGCACCACCGACACCGATTGGGAGAAGGGCCTGTCCCTGCCGGATCCGGCGCCGACCAAGGCGGATATCGACTACATCCTGGATGAGGTCAACCAGCGCGTGCGCGACAAGATCACCCGCGATGACATCGTCGGCGTGTACTCCGGTCTGCGCCCGTTGCTGTCCGGCAAGTCCGATTCCACCACTAACCTGTCGCGCAACCACGCCGTTGCCCGCGTCGCACCGGGCATGGTGTCCGTCGCCGGTGGCAAGTACACCACGTACCGCGTCATCGGCAAGGACGCGGTGGATCTAGCCGCGAAGGAGCTGGGGACCAAGGTGGCTGAGTCCGTGACCGAGCGCACCCCGATTCTGGGTGCGGACGGCTACCACGCACTGGCTAACCAGGTTCCGGCACTGGCCCGCCGCTACAACCTCAGCGAGGACCGCATCGAGCACCTGCTCGGCCGCTACGGCTCGCTGATCGGTGAGGTGCTGGCTCCGGCTGCTGACGACGCCACGCTGCTCGAACCGGTTCCGGGTGCTGAGAGCTACATCTGGGCAGAGGTGCGCTACGCCGTGACCCACGAGGGCGCCCTGCACATCGACGACATCGTCTCCCGCCGCCTGCGCGTGGCCATCGAGTTCGCCGACCGCGGCGTTGCTGCTGCACAGCCGATCGCTGAGTTCGTTGCCCCGCTGCTGGGCTGGGATCAGGCCGATATTGAGCGCGAAGTCTCCCACTTCACCAAGCACACCGAGGCAGAGCTCGCCGCTGAGGCAGCGCTGACCGACCGTGAGGCAAACGACATCCTCGAGCGCGCAGGAAGCGCACGAGCCACCAAGGAAGAAGCCTAAAAGTCACGGGGCCTAGCGAGCGGTGGATATCCCTCGCTGGGCCCTTGGCCTAGGCAGATAAGAAAGGACATCTAATGACCGGAATGGATGCATTCCTGTGGGAGTTCATCGGCACTGCGCTGCTGCTCCTGCTCGGCAACGGCGTGTGCGCCGTTGTGAACCTCCGAACTTCTGGCGCGCGCGGTTCGGACTGGATCGTCATCGCTATGGGCTGGGGCCTCGCGGTCTTCATCGGCGCTAGTGTCGCCGACCCCTCCGGCGGCCACCTCAACCCGGCGGTCACCATCATGCTGGCCGTGAATGGTTCCCTTGAATGGAGCCTCGTTCCTTACTACCTGCTGGGGCAAATTCTCGGCGCCATGCTTGGTGCATTCCTTGCCTGGGCTACCTTTAAGCAGCTTTTCGACGCCAACAACCTCGACGAAGCCGGCAACGTCACCGGCGCCAACAAGAACACCGGGGGCATCTTCTTCACCAAGCCTGCGCACCCGAATAGCGGCTGGAACGCGGTCACCGAGTTCATCGCTACCTGCGTGCTGCTCATGTTCATCGCCTTCGGCCCAACCGGCGGCGAGTTGGGCCCGCTGAAGTACTTCGCCGTGGCCTTCGTCGTTGTGTCCGTGGGCCTGTCCCTCGGCACCGCCACCGGCTACGCGATTAACCCGGTCCGTGACCTTGGCCCCCGCATCATGTACGCCTTCGTCCTCCCCATCAAGGACAAGGGAGACGCGAATTGGGGCTATGCCTGGGTTCCGGTGGTTGCACCGACCCTCGCGGCCGTCGCCGTTGGCTTGTTGTCCATGGCTCTCTAATACACACCCCGCTACTCAGAAACGGAGAACACAATGACTACCAAGAGCTACGTTGCAGCGATTGACCAGGGTACGACTTCCACGCGTTGCATCATTTTCAACCACGACGGTGAGCAGGTGTCCGTCGGCCAGCTCGAGCACGAGCAGATTTTCCCGGAGAAGGGCTGGGTCGAGCATGACCCGGAGGAAATCTGGAGCAACACCCGCCGCGCTGTGGGTGAAGCTTTGGCCAACGGCGACATCAATGTCGAAGACATCGCAGCCCTCGGCATTACCAATCAGCGTGAGACTACCGTCGTGTGGGACAAGAACACGGGTAAGCCGGTGTACAACGCCATCGTGTGGCAGGACACCCGCACCACCGATATTTGTAAGGAACTCGCTGGTGATGAAGGTGCGGACAAGTGGCGTCGCCGCACCGGCCTCATCATCAACTCCTACCCAGCCGGCCCGAAGGTGAAGTGGATCCTCGATAACGTCGAGGGCGCCCGCGAGCGCGCGGAGAAGGGCGAGCTGCTCTTCGGCACCATCGATACCTGGCTCCTGTGGAACCTCACCGGTGGCGCCGACGGCGACAACGGCCAGGAAGCCCTGCACGCCACCGACGTCACCAATGCCTCGCGCACCTTGCTCATGGACATCGAGAAGCTCGAGTGGGATGAGGAACTGTGCAAGGAGATGGGGATTCCCACCTCCATGCTGCCGGAGATCCGCCCGTCCCTGGGCGACTTCCGCACCGTCCGCGAGCGCGGCTCGCTGGCCGGTGTACCGATTCGTGCCATCTTGGGTGACCAGCAGGCAGCCATGTTCGGCCAGGGCTGCTTCCGCCCGGGTTCTGCTAAGAACACTTACGGAACCGGTCTATTCCTCCTGCTCAACACCGGTACCACCCCGAAGTTCTCGGAGAATGGTCTGCTCACCACCGTGTGCTTCCAGCGCGAGGGCGAGCGCCCGGTCTACGCGCTCGAGGGTTCCGTTTCCATGGGTGGTTCCCTGGTGCAGTGGCTGCGCGATAACCTCCAGCTCATCCCGAACTCCGCGTCCATTGAGAACCTGGCTCGCGAGGTCAAGGACAACGGCGGCGTCTACATCGTGCCGGCTTTCTCCGGACTCTTCGCTCCGTACTGGCGCCCGGATGCCCGCGGTGTCATCGTGGGCCTGACCCGCTATGCCAACCGCAAGCACCTGGCTCGCGCGGTCCTCGAGTCCACCGCCTACCAGACTCGCGACGTCGCCGATGCCATGGTGGCGGACTCCGGCGTGGAGATCACAGAGCTGCGCGTCGACGGCGGCATGACCATGAATGAGCTGCTCATGCAGTTCCAGGCGGACATGCTTGGCGTGGAGGTGCACCGCCCGAAGAACGTGGAGACCACCGCTACCGGTGCGGCCTTCGCTGCCGGCTTGGACTCCGGATTCTGGGATGATCTCAGCGTGCTGAGCTCCCAGCAAGGTGACTTCAAGGTATGGAAGCCGCAGCGCGAGAAGGACGAAGTCGAGGCTCTCTACCGCGACTGGAAGCGCGCCATCAAGCGTTCCCTGAACTGGGAAGACGTGGACGATGACGACGTTATCGTTTAAGGGCTAAGTAGCAGTCTTTGCAGGCAAGCGCGGCTGTCACGAGCATTCTCGTGGTGGCCGCGTCTTCGTCGTTGTGCGCGTGGCGGACTGCGGCACGGTGGTGGGGAGCCAACGCTGCAGTGGACGTTGTTGTGGCTACCAGCGGTTGCGGGTGCGCCCTCGTGTGCATCGCTCTGACGTAGACTCAGGGCTATGGCCAGTGACGTATTTTCGGACCGCGCTCCGCGCCTCATCATCAGTGATATTGATGGCACCTTGTTGGACCGGAACCACCGAGTTCCCAGGCGAAACCGCGAGGCAGTGGCCCGAGCAGTTGCCGCGGGCAGCGAGTTTGCGCTGGCGACCGGCCGGCCCTTCCGCTGGATCATGCCCGTACTGGAGCAGCTGACCGTGCGCCCGGTGTGCGTGACATCAAATGGTGCGGTGATTTATGACTCGGCAGAAGACCGCGTGCTCTCCGCCCACGAGCTCTCGCCTGAGGCCCTCGCGGAAATCGTGGAGGTGGCCACGAAGGTACTCGAGCCCCATGGCGGTGTTGGCTTCGGCGCGGAGCGCACGGGAGGCTCGGTCTTGGATCCGGTTGAGGAACTCTTTGTGGTCGAGTCGCACTATTCGGAGAACGCGCTCTTTGAAGGCTTCGGCCTCGTGAGCGTCGGCGAATTGGTGTCCCGACCGGCGGTGAAGCTGCTGATCCGTAACACCGCGTTTTCCGCACCGGAACTCTACGAGCTTATTGCTCCGCACATCGATTCCGAGCTTGCCCACGTGACCTACTCAATGTCCGAGGGGATCCTCGAGGTGGCGGCCCCCAACGTGACGAAGCGGCGCGGAATTAAGTGGCTGGCCGAGCATCACGGTATCGCCCGCGAAGACATCATCGCCTTTGGCGATATGCCCAACGATATCGAGATGCTCGAGTGGGCAGGTTGCGGGGTTGCCATGGAGAACGCTCACCCAGAGGTCATGGAGGCGGCAGATGCGGTGACGGTAGCGCATCACCAGGCAGGTGTGGCAAAGGTGCTTGAGCGCTGGTTCTAACGCTGCTGTACCCCGCCGTGCTGTAGCCGTGAAACCCAGTGTTACCTGCCCTTTTTGTAGCAGATTCTGAGAGTTTTCTGCCTCCGGTTGCGGGGTGTGTGGTGGTGTTTTAGTCTCGTGGGCATGGGGGACTTGGAGACTTATTTCTCCTATCGCAGTTCGGGGTTGGATCTTGTGGGGCTTGCGGTAGGCAGTGTGGATGATTTACGCGCGCGTGGTGCTTCTGTGGCTGATGCTGCGGAGTTGACTGGGCTGCATGCGGTGTATTTCGGGCCGACGCGTTTTACGGGCAAGCAGCGCCAGGCGCGTGCGGCTGCGGTTGCTCAAAGGCATGATGTTGCGACGTTGAGTTTGATTGAGTCGTATACCGCCAGGGTGAAAAAGAGTTGGATGCGTGGAATCTGCGCGTTCGGCTTGCGGCGACTCCGGCACACCGTATCCCGAAAGTGGCGAAGGAACGGTTGAAGCAGTTGCGGCCGCGGCGAGTGCCTGAACCTGGGGTGCGGCTGACGTATCGGAAGGTGGGTCCGCATTCGCTGACGATTACTGATTCGCCGCTGCGGATAAGTGAGATGCGCGGGGGGCCTGACCCCCGGAAAGTAGACACGTC
>NZ_KV796724.1:0-27901 GCF_001809235.1 Corynebacterium sp. HMSC072A04
GGTTTATCCACACGAAATGTCCCTTAAGCCGATGGTCGGTGTAGATGCGGACTGCTCCGGCTGCTTTGAGTTGGGTGTGTTGGCGTTCGGGGTTTTGGTCGGTAGTGCTGACGCGGGCGTAGCCGATGATTTGGCCGGCAATGCCCGTGGAGTGTTCGGTTGGGTATACCTCAAAAGGCTGCCACTCGCCCCAATTCGATATCCACTCCCCTCTACGAATGTACGGATGCGTAACGGTGCTCCATGTACAAGTGGAACTAATGCTTACGAAAATGAATTAGGTCACAAAAGCGTGACCAGTGTTTATGTAGATGATGTTTATGCAGATGAATGATCATTGTTAGCAAATAGTTATTGACTACATTTTTCATTAGCCGTAGGTTTGAGGTAAGCCGGTGACGAGCCGGGCATCTTGGAAATCTGGAAAAGAGGTCATCATGTTAAAAAAGGGGCTGACGTGCGTGAGCGCCACGGCATTGTTTGCACTGAGTTCGACATTTTCAGTGCAGGCTTCCGCAGATGAGGTAAACAAATACGTTCCCGTAGAGGGGAGCGATGTGTCAGTGATTGGAGCTAACACCGATTCCAGTGGTGGCGAAACAGAGGCGCAACTGAAGGCGGGGGATAGCTTTCGCATTGAGGGGCCAGCCGGAACCAAAGTAAACCTGCTGGGCGATTCCAACTTCCTTGAAGTAGTAAAACCTGGCGGTGAAGTGGGGCTCTACGCAGTCGCACCAGCTGGCCTTGAATTTGAGGTCGAAGACACTGTGGTGACGGTCGTTGATCTTCCCTCCAACCAAGTTGCGGAGCGTGCAGCCGCCGAAAGTAATGATGAACCAATCAGGGCTGCTTTTGGACTGTCCCTAATCGACCGTGTGGACATTGTAAAACAGCCCGAAGGTACGCGATACAAGGTCTTTCCTACGGTCTTGGGAAGGGCAATGCGGTCACCAATCCCTGAAACTGCAGGTTGGAATGAAGCAAAATCCAAGGGGGTTGCGGATACTGGAAGCCTCCACAACCAGTTTGTGTGTCACCCGCTATCTCAAGTCGCCCGAGTTAAGCCTAGTTGGAACTTGGAGGATTGGCGCCCTGATGTTGGACTTCCTAGAACAATAGCCGAACGATGTAATCCGGGTGAGGGAGACGATTAACCACACAAACCCGCGCTAAAACAGCAAACATGTATTGAGGAGGATGGCATTGACGCGTAAACAGAAAAGCGCAGCCTACTGGTCGAGCGTTACTGTCGTTGTAGTGCTGTTCATCGCAACGCTTGTAATCAATTATCTAGCAGGACTAAGTGCTGATGAATCATACTTTGGAGCACATTGGTGGCATCGTCTGGCGTGGGTTACGCCACTGTTGTTCTTGGCTTCTTTGATTTGGGCCTGGTTCGAGCACAGGAAGGTGCATCGGTATCCGCATTGACCCATATTTAGTAGCGTCTGGAGAAAGATTGCTGCGGTCATGTTCTGTCCCGTTTGTGATTGCGTTTAGCTTATGGCGATGAATTTACGGTGCCCACCAACATAAGGTGGGCACCGTTTGTCTTAGTGTTCGCCTGGCCACTCGCGGAGATTGATCCGGTTGAGTGCGACGTTTTCTTTGCGATATTCGTCACCATAGATGCCTTGGCAGTGCCCTGGATAGAATCTCATGGAGAAGATCCTGACACAGTAGAGTCCGTTTGCCTGCTTGCCGATTCGGAGACATTCTTCTTCACTACCGTTGATTGGCGACACTGCTTCTGGCATGTCTTCGTCCCAGTTGGGAATGCAGTTCTCAGCGGTGCAGCCAGCGGCTTCAAGTATACTGTCGGAAATCTCGGTTTCGGTCGCTTCTCGCGTCCACGCAATCGCGTTCATGATCGTCCCCTTTGGGGGCGAGGCTAGTAGCGCTCCTGACCGCGCTCGCGGATCTTCTCATAGAAGTCCGGCTTGGCGGAGCCATAGCGCGAGCGGGAGCGGCGCGAAGGCTGCGTTCCGGCCGCAGGCGTCGAAGGCTGGACAGAAGACGCCGTGGCTTCGGGGCGCTCGCCCGCAGGCTCCGCTTGCTCGGAGCTATCGACGTCCGCGGCCGCATCGGGGGAACCGGCGCCGGTGGCGGCCGCAGTGGCCTCAGCAATCAGAGCATCCTCATCGCGGGCGCGGCGGCGCTCCCGGATCTCGGACCACACGAAATACGCAAAGCCCAATGGTGCCATCACGCCGAAGGCAATCCACTGGTAGCCATAGGACAAGTGGTTGCCGCGGTCTAACTTTGGAACCGGCAGCGCATGCAGCTCACCTGGCTGCTCGGGGGAGAGTTGGAGGTAGTCGTGGGCGAGGGGGACGTCGACAAGCTCTGCAATCTGCTCCGTATTGATGGAGTAGACCTGCGTGTAGCCCTGTTCCTCAATGGGCGCGGAGGTGTGCTTGCGCTCGTCGTAGCGCGCCATGCCCACGATGGTGACCTCGCCCTCCGGAGCCGGATCGATGTGGGGGACGGAATTGCCCTCATCCGTGGGCATCCAGCCGCGGTTGACCAGGAAGGTCTCACCAGACTCGGTTTCAAAGGGGACCAGCGACTGGAATCCCGGGGCGGATTCCACCGGGCGCAGGCGCAGGAGCACCTCATCCTCCGGGAGGTAGTGGCCGGTTAGCTCCGCGCGTTCCCACTCCTTGTGCAGGGAGCCATCATCAGAAAAGACTTCGGTGACCGGCTGGGGCTCGGCGTCGTAGGCCTCCTCAATGAGGTGGTTGCGCTCCACAATCTGGGCGTCCTTATTCAGCTGCCACGGAGCGAGCACCGTGAAAGACAAATAGGAAAACGCGACGATGAAGATGAGAAAGAGCACCCACCCAGGCTTGAGGAATGTCTTAAGCATGATGACCAGTCTAGTAGCCGTGCAGAACTATCTAGCCGTGGTTCTCTTTAATCCAGTCGAGCAGGCCCGGAACGGAAGCATCGATTTCGGCGCGAGTGCGGGCGAAGTCCTCCTCCGTGCCGTAGAAAGGATCCTCCACGCTGGCATCCTCCGGTGAGTTCGGATCGAAGCTGCGAATGAGGCGCACCTTGTCCTCCGGGATGCCGCGCTCGATGAGGGCATCGCGGTGGCCGGTGTCCATGGCCACGAAGAGGTCCGCGTCCATGTGGTCCGGACCCAGCTGGGCGGCCTGGTGGCCGGCGCCATCGTGGCCGCCGCGACGCAGCTCAGTCACGGCGCGCTCATCCGCGCCCTGGCCCACGTGCCAGCCGCCGAGGCCGCAGGAGTCCACGCGGGCGAGGAGATCGAGCATGTCGGTCTCCATGGCATCACGGGTAATGATTTCCGCCATTGGTGAGCGGCAAATATTGCCCGTGCACACGAAGACGATGTGGAGCTGGTTGTCGTTCTCCGGAGGCGTCATGCAAAGGCTCCTTAAGCTAGAGGGGTGCGCTGACGAACGAAAGCTAGGATATAGCAGCGACGCGACTGACGTGAAACCTGAAGCCGTATAAGGAGCAAACGAGATGGCAGAACACACGACCGTCGGCGAGATTCGCCGCGTTATCCACGGGGCCTACCCGCCGCAGCTCGCTGAGTCGTGGGATGCAGTCGGCCTGGTGTGCGGTGACCCCGCGGACGAGGTGCGCACCGTGGCCTTCGCGTTGGACTGCACCCAGGAGGTGGCAGATAAGGCCGTGGAGCTCGGCGCGCAGATGCTCGTGGTGCATCACCCGCTGCTGCTTCGCGGGGTGACCTCGGTGGCGGCGGATACCCCGAAGGGCAAGGTCATTCACACTCTTATCCGCAACGGTGTGGCCCTCCTGGCAGCGCACACCAACGCGGATAAGGCGCGCCCGGGTGTCAACGACAAGCTGGCCGAACTCGTCGGCATCACGCCCGGCCGCCCCATCGTCCCTGTCGAGCCCTACGAGAACCTCGACGAGGCGCTGGGCCTGGGGCGCGTGGGCGAGCTTGAGCAACCCATGACGCTGCGGGAATTCACCCAGCGCGTGGCCGATGCCCTCCCAGAAACCGAATGGGGAGTGCGCGCGGCCGGTGATCCGGAGCGCGTGGTGAAGCGCGTGGCCGTCTCCAGTGGCTCGGGTGACTCCTTCCTGGACCAGGCAGCAGCGCTCGGCGTGGACGTCTACGTCACCTCCGATCTGCGCCACCACCCGGTAGATGAACATCTGCGCGCTGCGCACCTGGCCCATCCTGAAGGTCCAGCCGTGGTCGATACCGCTCACTGGGCCAGCGAGTTTCCCTGGACCACCCAGGCGCGCGATATTGTGGAGAACGCATTGCGCGTGAACACCGAGATCATCGATGTCCGCACCGACCCATGGACGATTTCTGCGCATAAGGAGAACTAAATGAAACTGTCACAGGATCTGCAGAGCATCTTGCTGGAGCTGGCGACCCTCGAGCGCTCCCAGGCGCACGGTGGAACCCCCACCATCCCGGAGCAAGAGGAATACGAGAAGGCACAGGCCGCACACGCCCGGCTTCTCGACGCCTCCGGCTCCGCCCAGCTCGCCGTCGACGATATGGAGATGGAGATCCTGCGCATCCAGGCCGACGAGCGCAAGCTGCGCCAGCGCGAGCGCGACGATAAGGCCCAGCTCGGTGCCGCGACCGACCCGGAGACTCGCAAGGATCTGGAGCACGATCTCTATGCGGCTAAGTCCCGCATCGCGGATCTCATGAGCGAGCTGCAGGAAGCCCACAACGAAATTCACGCACTGCGCGCCAACCTGGATGTCCACGGCGCGAAGGTCTCCGATTCCGAGCGCAAGCTCGAAGTGCTCAAGCGCGCGGCCGAAGCCGCCCAGGAGGCCGCGGCGAACCGACCGGATCCGCAGGTTCGCATCGGCGAGCTGCGCGAGCAGCTGCCCGCGGACATCGTGGCGGAGTACGAGACCGTGCGCGAAGAAAACGGTGTGGGTGCGGCGGCCTTCACCGGGCGCGGTTGCGGCGGCTGCTTCATCGTGCTGCCGCCGGCCGAGCAGAACGCGGTGCGCAACGCGGCGGCCGACGAGGTCCCGCAGTGCAGCGACTGCGGCTCCTACCTGGTACGCCCGGCCTCATGAAGCTAGTCATCTTCGCTGACGGCGGCTCCCGCGGCAACCCCGGGATAGCCGGTTCGGGCACGGCAGTCTACAACGAGGACCGCTCGCAGCTGCTCAGGGAAATCGCCTACGTCGTGGGGCAGAAGTCCACTAATAACGTGGCCGAATACCACGGCCTGCTGCGCGGCCTCGAGGCCGCGGTGGAGCTGGGCGCGGACGAGGTGGAGTTCTATATGGACTCCAAGCTCGTGGTGGAGCAGATGAACGGGCGCTGGAAGATCAAGCACCCGGACATGCAGAAGCTCGCCATCGAGGCGCGCCGCCTTCTCAACCAGATTCCGCGCTTCAGCCTCGAGTGGGTCCCGCGCGCCAAGAACTCGGTGGCCGATGAGCTCTCCAACGTGGCCATGGATGCCGCCGCGAAGGGCGAGCCCGTGGGCATCCTCGATATGGGTGCCGGCGACGCCGCTGAAGCCGACGCTGCTGTCGATGCGGCGGGCGGTGTAGAACCCGGCGGGGAGGCGGGGGAGGCGTCGCCAAGCGCGGCGTCATCGACCGCGGCCGACTGGCGCCCTGAGTGTGGCCCGGCCACCCGCTTCATCCTGCTGCGCCACGGTCAGACAGCGATGTCTGCAGCCAAGCAGTACTCCGGGCGGGCGAACCCCGAGCTCACCGAGCTAGGCAAGAAGCAAGCGCTCGCCGCCGCGCAAGCGCTGATGGATACCCACATCGATGCCGTGGTGTGCTCGCCACTGCGCCGCTGCCAGCAAACGGCCGCGGCCGTGGTGGAGGGCCGGGACCTGCGGGTGGAGACCGTCGAGGCCCTCATCGAAGTGGACTTCGGGCGCTGGGAAGGCAAGACCTTTGCCGAGGCCGACGCCGCCGACCCCGAGCTCCACGCGCGCTGGCTGAAGGATACGTCCGTGGCCTGCCCGGGCGGGGAGTCCCTGCGCGCGGTGCACCGCCGCGTCAGCGCCGCGCGCCGCGAGCTGCAGCAGCGCTATGCGGGGCACACCGTGCTCGTGGTCTCCCACGTCAACCCCATCAAGTCCTTCGTGCGGCAGGCCCTCGATTCCGGCCCGCAGACCCCTAACCACCTCTTCTTAGAGCTGGCTTCTGTGAGTGAGGTTGAATTCTTCGATGGCGGTAGCACCCTGCACCGATTTAACGATGTGGGGCATCTGGGCGCGCTGCGATAAACTAACAGGCGCGAATGAGCCGACCGGGTAAACGCGTTCCGTCGAACCGGCCTCTTCCTGGGGCTAGGCGCGGGCCGAGGAAAGTCCGGACTCCACAGAGCACGGTGGTTGCTAACAGCAACCCGGGGTGACCCGCGGGAAAGTGCAACAGAAAGTAGACCGCCGCGCCCTACGCTTCGCTCCGGCGCGGCGTGGGGTAAGCGGTAAGGGTGAAAGGGTGCGGTAAGAGCGCACCAGCACCGTCAGCGATGGCGGTGGCTGGGTAAACCCCACTGGGAGCAAGGCATCACGGCCCGCTGCAAAGCGGGCCCGATCAGGCGTTAGTAGGCTGCTCGTCGAAGCCTGAAGGTAGCTGCTTGAGCCAACTGGCAACGGTTGGCCTGGATGGATGTTTACCACCGCGCCTTGGTGCGCGGCACAGAATCCGGCTTATAGGTTGGCTCATTCGTGCCCATACTTTTATTTTTTGGAACAATGGGGCGGCATGAAGCTGTATGCCGCGCCCCTGGACTTTCGCCCCATCGCCGAGGAATTCTCGGTTCCCACCGACTTCCCAGGAGAAGTCACCGAGCAGGCCGCGTCAGCGCAGGACCGCTACGCTGAGCAGCGCCGCGATGCCCGCGACATCCCGCTGGTGACTATTGATCCGGCCGGATCCATGGATCTGGACCAGGCAGTCTTCATCGAAGCCCGCGATGGCGGCTACCGCGTGCTGTACGCCATTGCCGATGTCGCCGCTTTCATCGAACCGGGCTCCGGGCTGGAGACCGAATCCCTGAAGCGCGGCCAGACCATCTACCTACCCGATGAGCCGGCGCGGTTACACCCGGCGGAGCTCTCAGAGGATAGGGCCTCGCTGCTTGCCGACGTCGACCGCCCCGCCGTCCTCTGGACCTTCGACCTCGACACTGCGGGTGAGGTGGAGGACTTCTCGGTGGAGCGCGCACTCGTGCGCAGCCGCGCCCGGCTGGACTACGACCAGGCCCATGCGGACCTGGAGAATGGCACTTTGCATTCTTCTATCGCCCTGCTGCCGGAGGTGGGCAAGCTGCGCCAGGCTTCCTCGCTGCGCCGCGAGGCGATCAACCTGCGCCTTCCCTCGCAGCGCGTATCCGAGACGAAAGATGCGGAGAAGGGGCACTACGAGCTGGTGATGGAGCCGCGCTATGAGGTGATGGACTATAACTCCGAAATCTCGCTGCTTACCGGCATGTGTGCCGGGCGCCTCATGGAAGAACACGGAGTGGGGTTCCTGCGCACGCTCTCTGCGGCCACCCCGGAGGCCGAGGCAACTTTTCGCTCGGAAGCGGAGGCCCTGGGCTTTGAGTTGGGGGAGAGCAGCATCTCGGAATTTCTCCATTCCGTGGACGCGGATTCACCGCGTGGCATGGCGGTGATGCGCGAGGCCCAGCGTCTTTTGCGAGGGGCAGACTATGTGTGGCTGGAGGACGGTGAAGCGGATGTGCATGCGGGGATCGGCGGATACTATGCACACGTGACCGCCCCGCTGCGCCGCCTCATCGACCGCTTTGCCACGGAGGTGTGCTTGGCGCTGAGCGGTGGCTATGAGGTGCCGGAGTGGGTACGCGAGCGCGCCGGGGATGTCATTTCCACGATGCGTTCGACCTCGCAGCTGGCTTCCCAAGTGGATAAGGCGTGTCTCAACCTTACGGAGGCTACGGTCTTGGCACCGTGGGTCGGCACCAATTTTGAAGCCGTGGTTGTCGACGGCGGAGAAAAGCGCGAGAAAGCGCGTCTCGTCGTGCTGGATCCGCCGGTGATTGGAGTGGCCGTGGGGCAACCGCCCACCGGCAGCGAGACTACCGTCTCGCTGGTTAAGGCCGATGTTGCCGAGCGCGATGTGCTCTTTGCGTGGCCGGCGGATTAATCCTCGGTAATGGCGGGGGCTCCGGCCGATAGGGGGACGACAAGCAGGCCGTCCTCGGCGAGGTCGGCCGCGAAGTTCGGGGCCTTGGTGCTTGGGACATAAGCAATAACCGCGGTCGAAGTCCCGGCGTGGGCGGAGCGCGCGGCGACGGCGCCACGAGCGGTGGCCAGTTGTGCGAGTTTTTCCGCAGAGTTGAAGCCATAGACCGTGGCCAAGGCCGACTGCGATTGGGTCAGCAGCGGGAAGAGCTCGGTGCCGCGGCGTGAGCGCAAGGCGCGGGCAATTCTTTCGGCTCGCTCGGTTTCTTCCGAGTAGAAAGTCAGCCATGCTGTGGCTTGGTCGATGGTGGGCTGGTTTTCGGGGCCGTGCACCTTGTGGACGGCGGCGAGCCACTCGAGGACACGCTGGGGCGCATCCGGCAGGAGGCGCAGCGATGCAGTGCCGAAGGCGCGGCAGGCGGCGTCAATGAAACGCTCGCGGGCGCGGATTTCGGCAACAGCCTCAGCGGAATCGAAGTCACCGGGGACGGCGAGGGCAAAAGCTGCAATGTCCTTGTTGACCACGTGCGGTGCCTGGGTGACGGAACCGTCGGCGTAGTCGATGATGGTAATGGAGTCACCCGCGCCACGCAGTGCGGCGGAGTGGCGGGCGCGCAGCGCAGGGAAGCGGGCGAAGGTGCCGACAGCTTGGGAGCATACCTCTGCGATCCGGGCGCGAAGAGGAGCGTCGTGCAGATCGTCCGCGCCGCCGAGCAAGGCCAAAGCGGTCGCGATATCAATGGCTGCGGCGGCTCCGAGCCCAGCCGAATCTGGGATATCGTTGACCACTGTGATGTCGGCGCCGGCGGTCTCGCGGGTGAGGAGCTGGCGGTTGATCATGGTGTAGATGATGCCGCCGAGGCGCGCTGCGATGGCGCCCTCGGGCGCTGGGGGCTCGATGGGCTGGCCTTCGGAATCGACGCCGGGCTGCTGTTCCGCGGCGAGGGAGGAGACTTTCTCTAGCGAAATCTGGTCCTCAAGGGTCTCGCCGTTGGTGTGCTCGAGGCGAACGTTGACGATGCCATCGCTGCGAGGGCTTACAGCTACCGCTGCGCGGAGATCAGCCAGGCCCATGATGGTGATGCCGCCGTAGTGGTCGATGTGCTCGCCGATGAGTGCCCAGGTGGCTGGGGCGCTGGCGACATGCGCCGGCTCTGCGCCGATGTTGTCGCTGTGCGCGGCGCGAACGCGGTCGACGGCCGGGGTCGAAGGGGCAGTCCACAGGGGCATCGGGAAGGTTCTCCTTTGCTGGTGGCGAGATCCTGCCCGTAAACGGGGCAGGAGGTAGGTGACCTATCTATTCTAACGGGCGTAGTCGATGGGCGGTCTGTAGTGTGGGGTGCACTGATCTAGCGCCTAAAAGAATGGAGAAAACAATGGCCGAGGCTGATAACAAGTGGTTCTACGACCCGTCCACCGGTGAGGTGACCCAGGGCAAGGTGTCTGGTTGGGAGAACCGCATGGGCCCCTATGATTCCCGCGAGGAAGCCGAGCGCGCCATCGAAATCGCGCAAGCCCGCACTGCTGCGGCTGATGCCGAGGACGCCGCTGAGGACGATTACTAAAGTCCTGCAGGACTCCTGCAGGACGCCCCATTGAGCGGCGGTAACTCAAAGCCAACGGCCCACCCCCTCGCGAGAAACGCGACGGAGTGGGCCGTTGAAATGTTTGTTCCACCTGCCGGGCGTTGCAGCGCGCCCAGCGGGGAGGAATTAGCGCAGCTTCTTGCGCAGCGGCTTGAACGCAGACTTGATGGCCTTGAAGCTCTCCGAGTAGGCGTTGAGCGCTTCCAAACCGATGGCGCGCTCACGCTGGTAGAGCAGACCATAGCCAAAGGTGTCCTCGCCTCGGCGTCGTGCGGTCTCTGCCAGTTCGAGCAGCTTGTCGCGAGAGGTCACCGAATCCTGGAAGTCTCCCAAGCCTGACTGCATCTGCTTGCAGGCCTTGTAGAGGCTCTTCGTCTTCAACGAGGTTGCGGAACCAGCTGCCTCCGCCGCATAGCGCAGTTTCTTTGCTGCCTTGCGCATATCGTGGAAGTACTCTTCACGTTCATGTAGCGTCAGCTCGGTATTATCCCAGTTGGAGACTGCCTTCTTGTGGCGCTTGACCAGCTTGTCATAAGCCTGCTTGAGGTGCAGGGCCATCACCGTATCAAGATCGTGGGGCTCTTCGTCCTCATCTGGCTTGGCGTGCTTCGGCTCGTAGACCTTTGCTGACTCTTGTTCTTCCTCTTTTTCTTCAGTGGGGGCAGCAGACGCCGAATCGTCGACCGCAGAGTCTTCCGCCTCGCCGCTGGCAGAGGTGCTGTCGGCGTCAGCGGGCGTGTCTTCACCAGCAACCGGCGGGTCGGAGAGGAAGGCATCCAATGCATCGAGCAGAGCCAAGTATTGATCGGAATCGAGCGCCGCGATGACTCGACGGTGTGCTCGGCGGTATGCGCGGCCCATGTCGTGTGCAATGTGTTCGCGGGTGGCTTCATCGAGGACGTCGGAATCCTCGGACGCGAGGAGGTTCTGCCAACGTTCCTCCACGACCTCGGCGTCACGGGCGACGCCCAACATGGCCGCAAGTTCCTTCAGATCTGACTCAATGCGCTCGATTTCGGGGCCCACCACAATGCCGTGGAAGGTCTGCAAGTGGCTGCGCAGTTCACGGGTAGCAACGCGCATCTGGTGAACCGAATCCCACTCATCGCGGCGAACCCGTGGATCATATTCGACGAGCTTGTCGCGGTTGGCTTTCAATGCGTCCACAACCGCTGCCGCGGGCGAGCCCGGCTCCACGTTGGACGTGGCAAGTGACGGGGGAAGCTCGACATTGTTGACGGATTCACCCAATGCCGACTTCAACTTGGACGGCGAGGAAGAAACCCGAGCCCCAGAGCTAATGAGTAGGGAAGTGGCGTGCCGCAGTAGAGCGCTGCCTTCCTTGGATCCAGGGAGCTCCCCAGCGAGCTCGACTTCCCACTCACGCCAGGTGCTCTGGGAGCCACCCGGAAGAAAGGAGAAGGCGGTGACATGGTCATCACAGAACTCAGCGACCGGCTGGTCATCGGCGTTGACAAGGAGCAATTCGGTGCGGTTGTTGTCGACCTGCGCAATGGGCTCCAGCGGATGATTGCGGATCACTGAGCGAACCTGGTGGAGAAGCTCGGCCGGAACCTCGTACTTGCCATCAATTGGTTCGCCGAGTTCGGCACGAATTTCGGTGCGGCCTTCGGCACCGGGGATCTTGATGTGCCAACCGTCATCATTTCCACCGGTGCGGCGGCGCAGCGTGATCTTGGCGTGGGTAAGGCGAAGGTCCTCCGTGTCGTAATAGATTGCCGACAACGATTGGTGGCGGGTTTCTGCTACTCGGGCAACCTCGTCGAGGTTGGTGAGATCGGGCGCCGGCGTGGCTTCATCCACGGCGAACTTGGCTTCGATTTCAAGGAACGTCTTCGGAGACATGTACACACCTTCGTCGGGGAGCGAAAATTTAAAGAGGAGGCACAAAACCTCTACACTTCCAACTAGTTTACCTAGTCATTAGAGCACTTGTGCCAGCCTTTGAGCTCGCCCTAACGAGTGAGTTGGGCACGTCCTGCCAGCCCTGAGGAATCACCACTTAAATGAGACCTTTCCGCAGCGGATGCCCCGGCGGACACACCTGCTCGGCTCCCCATAGCTAAAGATATGGTGCGGGCGTTGGGAAAGAGCTGATCTACTACCGCTTCTGCGCTACGCCGGCGATCTTCCACCGTTGATAAAGATTGTTGGGCAAGGACTACTGCATCATGCCCAACCCCCGGATTGCGTGTTGTGGAAGCCGTCGCGTCTGTACTTTGTGGCCCCAGCGTGGTGTTTGCCTCATCTAAGAGCTGACCGATTCGGGTGGCATAAGACAAAATGAAGCTTCGGCGGAAAGCTGCAACATTGCCGATCTGGCGTGCGCTTTTCGCGTGTTCTCCGTGGTGCATGTGCCACTCACACTGCCGAAGAAGTGAAGCGAAGAGGTCGGCGACATGGTGGACGTCCTCTTTAGCGCCGAAGACTGTGATGATCCCTTTGGGGTGAAGTTGCAGCACAGTGCATCCATTGCGATCCGCGATGACGCTAAGAAGTGTGGTCTTGTGCTTGATATAGGGGGCGCTGATATGAAGGCGCGTGGAAACTACGGAGCTGGGCGAAGCGTCGAGAGCACCATCGATCCGGTGTCGTTGCCGCAGGCTTTGTGCCTTGGCAATGAGCGCACTGGCTTCTTCCTCGTAGGGAGTGGATTCGGCCTTCCGCAGAAGGTGGGAGATTTTGGTGCGGATTTTATCCTCCTTGCTGCCATGCGCTGACTGGGAGCTATTTCTCTCAGGCACGAGCACGTCAACGTCACGAAGTAAGGGAAGCAACATGGTTGCTTCGATGAGTCGCGTCAGTTCATCGGTGGACATGGTCATCGAAGCAGGCGGAGTGAGGCTCAACCACTCTTTGCGCAACGCAGTGGAACTAATCTGTGCGGGCACCTGGCCGGCGGCACGATAAATGAGTGGGTGGCAAAAGTCGCCCACGACGTGAAGAAGATCCTTAGGAGACCATCCTCGCTGGGCCGCCTGGATAATGAGGTCGAGTCCTCGCTCGCTCAGTGTTGCGTGGTTGGTGTTCATGGAAATCACATTCCTATCTTTGTTCGTACATCAGTTTGGATATGGGGCCATTCAAGCATGTGACAGCGACAAGGGTTTGGAAGGTCGAAAAAATTTGCCCCCGAGTTACTCTTGCCAACTGGGTCGATAGGTGACGCTGCGGGGGCAAAAGAGCAAACGCCCAGCCGCGGCTTCGGTGCGCGGCGGTAGGGTTTAAAACATGAACAGCCAACACGAATTCGTCCTTCGTACAGTTGAAGAACGCGATATCCGCTTCATTCGCCTCTGGTTCACTGACATCCTGGGGGCGTTGAAATCTGTGGTGATGAGCCCCTCCGAATTGGAATCTGCCTTCGAGGAAGGTGTTGGCTTCGATGGCTCCTCGGTGGAGGGATTCTCCCGTATCTCAGAGGCCGATACTATCGCCATGCCGGATCCCTCAACGTTCCAGATCATGCCCTTCGATAAGGAAGAGCCAGAGCTGTTGTCAGCGCGCATGTTCTGCGACATTACCCAGCCCGATGGGCACCCTTCCCTGGTGGATCCACGCCACATCCTGCGCCGGCAGGTCACAGAGGCGGCCAATGAAGGGTTCACGTGTAAGGCCTCACCGGAGATCGAGTTTTATCTCCTTGAGGATGCGCGTGATATCAACAACCTCATTGCCACCGACAACGGCGGTTACTTCGACCAAGCCACCCACGATAACGCCCCGAGTTTTCGCCGCCGGTCGATGTATGCACTGGAATCCATGGGCATCGCTACGGAATTCAGCCACCATGAAACCTCACCCGGGCAGCAGGAGATCGACTTGCGTCATGCTGATGTGCTGTCCATGGCAGACCACATCATGACGTTCCGCTACCTCATCAAGGAGGTGGCTTCCCAGCAGGGCGTGCATGCCACATTCATGCCCAAGCCTTTCGAAGACCGCTCGGGATCGGGAATGCACACCCACCTCAGCCTGTTTGAAGGCGATTCCAACGCCTTCCACGACCCCGACGATGAGATTTCCCTCTCCAGTACGGGACGGCAGTTCATCGCCGGCATTCTTGAGCATGCAGTGGAAATGACGGCGATCACCAACCAGTGGACCAACTCTTACAAGCGCCTGATGTTTGGCAGCGAAGCCCCGGGGTCGGTGACCTGGGGCGTGTCCAACCGCTCGGCCCTCGTCCGAGTACCGACCTACCGCCTGTCCAAGGAAATGTCGCGACGGGTGGAGATCCGCTCTCTAGACTCAGCGATGAACCCCTACCTGGGATATGCGGTTCTCCTGGCCGCCGGATTGCGCGGTATCAGGGAAGGGTATGAGCTCGGTGATCCGGCCGAGGACAATGTCCATCAGTTGACCCGCCGTGAGCGCCGTGCGATGGGGTACAAGGACCTGCCCAGCAGCTTGGACCAAGCACTCCGAGAGTTTGAACGCTCCGAATTCATGGCAGAGGTCCTCGGCGAGCACGTCTTTGAATACTTCCTGCGCGCGAAGTGGGACGAGTGGCATGAGTATCAGCAACAGATCACCGCATTCGAATTGCGCAACAACCTGAACTTCTAGGAGAAGCATGCGTCCTGTGTCAGTACCGTCCCCGGCGACTCTCGGCCTTACCCGGCCAACTGCTGCGGAGGATCTTTCCCGTCTCGAGTGGGATAATCCAGAATCCCTGGAGCTGCTGTGGACACTGGCCGGAACCGGTGATCCCGACATGGCCCTCAACACGTTGATGAGGATCTTCGAGGGAGCGCCCGAGATTGGGCCGGCGATGCGTGAAGACGAAACCCTTCGAGTTCGGCTGCTTGCCCTTTTGGGCGGCTCCTCGGCGTTCGGTGATCACCTCGCCGCCCACCCGGAGACCTGGCAAGAACTGCAACGCCCGTTGCCCACCCCAACGGAAATGCTGAACACACTATTGGACGAGGTGGGGGCGGAACCGGCGACGTACGCAGAGCAACCAGACCGCCCAGACACGGCGAACCCCGAGCTGACATCGCCCGGCACCTACCGCGCATCCCCTGGTGACCACAAAGCATCGCTCAAGGTGGCATACCGGACGCTGATGATGCGCATCGCCGCGCATGACCTCGCCGGTACCTTCCACTCCCGCAAGGGGCAGTCGCGGCCGCAACCACGAGTAGGGTTTCGTGAAGTCACCAGGCTGACGACGGCTCTCGCAGATGCTGCCTTGACTGCCGCACTCGCGGGTGCGGTCCGTGTGGTCTATGGTGATGAGCCCCTCGATGCGCAGCTGGCAGTTGTCGCGATGGGCAAGTGTGGCGCGGGGGAGTTGAACTATATCTCCGATGTGGACGTTATCTTCGTGGGCTCGGAGGCGACGCCAAAGGTTACGCGCTTAGCATCGGAGTTCAATCGAATCGGCTCGGCCTGCTTCTTCGAGGTCGACGCCAACCTGCGTCCGGAAGGAAAATCCGGCGCTCTCGTCCGAACTCTGGATTCGCACGTGGCCTACTACAAGCGGTGGGCGGAGACCTGGGAGTTCCAGGCACAACTGAAGGCGCGACCGCAGACCGGCTACCTACCCCTAGGCAAGGATTATGTGAGCCAGATCGGGCCCATGGTGTGGACTGCCTCGCAACGGGAGTCCTTTGTGGAAGACGTACAGGCTATGCGCCGCCGCGTGCTCGAGAACGTCCCGGAAGAGATGCGCCTTCGAGAACTCAAACTGGGGGAGGGCGGTCTGCGCGATGTAGAGTTCGCAGTCCAATTGCTGCAGTTGGTGCACGGTCGCTCGGATGAATCGTTGCGCACGCTCGCGACGGTCGATGCACTCGCCGCACTCGTGCGCGCCGGGTACGTAGGGCGCGAGGATGGCACCCAGCTCATCGAGGCCTACGAGTTTCTTCGTCTGCTGGAGCACCGCCTCCAATTGGAGCGTTTCCGCCGAACACATACGTTGCCGGCGAAGGATGACAACACGGCGCTCGAGTGGCTGGCCATCAACTCGGGCTTTCACCCGCAGGGCCACCAGTCGGCGGCGGACCGGATGAACATCCATCTCCGGAAGATTCGCCTGCTTATCTCTGAGCTCCACTCGCGCTTGTTCTACCGCCCGCTGCTCAATTCCGTGGCATCGATGTCAGCGGACGAGCTCAAGCTGTCGCGCGAGGCAGCCCTCCTGCAGCTGGCAGCGCTGGGCTATCGCCATCCGGACAGAGCCTTCGAGCATCTGACTTCTTTGGCCGCGGGCCAGTCGCGCAAGGCCCGCATCCAGGCCATTTTGCTGCCCACGTTGATGGAGTGGCTCTCGAGCACCGCGGATCCAGACATGGGCTTGTTGAACTACCGCAAGCTTTCGGAGGCAGCTTACGACCGAACCTGGTTCCTGCGCATGCTTCGCGACGAAGGCGTCGTCGGCCAGCGCCTCATGAAAATTCTGGGCACCTCGCCGTTTACGTCGGAGCTCATCATTCGGGCGCCAGACGTCGTCAAGCAGCTCTCCGACGGCGCGGCGGGGCCCAAGCTTCTGGAAACCAAACCCGAGCAAGTGTCCTCTGCTTTGGTCAATTCCACCAAGCGTCATGCGGATCCGGACAAGGCCGTCTCGGTCGCGCGGTCTCTTCGCCGCGCGGAGTTGGCACGAATTGCCGCAGCGGATCTTCTGGGATTCCTGCCGGTTCAGCAAGTCTGTTACGAGTTGTCCACCATCTGGAATGCGGTGTTGGAGGCAGCGCTCCGCGCCGAGGTCAGGGCGTGGCGGCTGGAGAACGACAATGACGAACCACCGGCTCGCATCGCCGTGATCGGCATGGGGCGGCTCGGTGGCATGGAGCTGGGTTTCGGTTCGGATGCCGATGTCATCGTGGTAGCGGAGCCAGTTGCAGGCAACCCCGAAGAGGAGGCGCTGCCCTGGGCCATCGGCATCATTGAGAAGCTGCGCCGCCGCCTGGCAAAACCGTCCGGCGATCCGCCCTTGGACGTTGACCTAGGTTTGCGGCCAGAGGGGCGCTCGGGAGCGGTCGCGCGCTCCATTGAGTCCTATGAGCGCTACTACTCACAGTGGGGCGAGCCGTGGGAGATGCAAGCGCTGCTCCGCGCTGCCTTTGTGGCGGGTGATGAGGACGTTGGCCAGCGTTTCCTCACCATGGTGGATGCTTTCCGTTACCCGCCGAAGGGCGTGAGCGAGAAAACCATTCGTGACATTCGTCGCATGAAGGCGCGCGTTGACAATGAGCGCCTACCGCGCGGCGCGGACCGCAATACCCATACCAAGCTGGGGCGCGGTGGGTTGACGGATATCGAATGGACCGTCCAACTGCTCCAAATGATGCATGCCCACGAGGTACCGGCGCTGCATGAGCCGTCCACGCTGCGCGTCCTCGATGCCCTCGAAGACAATGAAGTCATACCCGTGCACCAGGTACAGGAGCTGCGGGAGGCCTGGCTCTTGGCCACCGATGCCCGAAACGCTTTGGTATTGGTTCGCGGCAAGCGCGTGGACCAGCTGCCGGCACCGGGGCCGCAGCTGGCGCAGGTGGCTGGCGCTGCAGGGTGGGATCCCGAACATAACCAGGATTTTCTCGACCATTACCTCAAGATCACCCGCCACGCCCGCAAGGTGGTCGACGAGGTGTTCTGGGGGGAGGCGGAATCCTTCGAGCACGACTAAAAGCAGCTGTCCTACCCCCTTAGCCGGGCCCTGAGCCTACCCGGATCTATCCCTGATCTTGGTTCCGTGCCCTGTTCATACCGGTGCTAAGCCGATAGCCTGGGCAGCAGTTACTTTCCCAGCCTTCTAAGGAGCACACTATGAGCCTCAACCTATCCCTCGACTTGAGCGATGCCACCCTCGCGGACCTTGAAGCCTTCCTTGCCGCGGCCCGCGCTGCTGGGTGCGATCCCGCAGCCGCGCTGAGCGTGGAGGGGACGGTGATGCACGTCGTCGCCAAGCCCCGCGTCCGCCCCGACGTTTCGAAACCTGATACGCCACGTCGCACCAACCTTGACCGCTCCGCAGCGGAGTCCACCATCCGTTCCATCATCGATGCCCTCTCTGAGCGCCTTGATCCACCGCACCCTCCGCACGGGACTTCCTTTGGGACGTTTGGGCCGAGCGTGGATTAATCCGATGAGCTATAGGGAAGCCTAGAATTATGCCCGTGAAGTCCAAGCAGATCATCGCCGTATGGGTCCTCGTGGTGGCGGCCGTCATCACCGTCGTCGGCGCAGGCTGGTGGGTCACGGAGAGGAATCACGTACCGGAGGGAGCACTGACGGTGGAGCAGGTCGTCAATGGTGGCGTGCCGCAGGATCAGTCGGTGAATGCCCACCTCGACCCCACCGAAAATGACCGTATCGTGGCCCTGGCGGAGGCGCTGGGGATCCCGTCGGAATCGGTCCCGCGTGGCCTGCTTTCAGTGGCGTCGGATAGGTACAGGTCCCGCCAGGTCCTCGAAGCCGATCTGGACAAGGCCGTTGAGGCGGGCGCCATCACCAAGGAAGAGGCCAAGGGGGCGCTTTCTGCCTTCGACGCTGGCATCGTCGCCCCGGTGGAGGGACCGATCTTCGTGGAGTCGACCCCGGCTGAATAGTCCCAGCTGGCAACGCTGGCACTGAAGTCACAGGGACTGGCAGGTGATGCGCAGTCAATGAGGATCTGTCTCGCAGCCGCGGCTCTTAAGCTCACACGCACAGATAACGAAACGATAAAGGTTGGTGCGTTGAGGTGGAGAAACGACGAAAACTACGTGAGCTGCTCAGGACCGCAGTGGGGGTGAGCATCGCCGTTCTTGTACCCATCGGCGGCGGGCTGGGCGTCTTCGAAGTGGCCAACGGGGTGCCCCTTGAGGCTTCGTTGAGCGCCCTGTCCCTCCAGTAGCCCAGCCTTGTACTAACTCACCTGGATGATTTTGGCGTGCGGGCCGTCCTCCTCGCCCCGGCTGCGCAGGACGTGCGTGATGAGGACACCTGCTATGCCGATGCACCACACACCGAAGACTGCCCAAGCGGCAAGCTGGAAATCAGAGAACGGATAATCCGGCCCATTGCCCAAGTGGTCCAGTACTACGCCGACCAGCTGGGCGCCGATGACTGTGGCCAGGAAGCCGCCCATGTTGCCCAGGCCCGTTGCTGTGGCGACCACCTTACGGTCGAGGTTTTCGCGGACAATGTCGAATCCATAATTTGCCACCGGTGTGCACAAGGACACCACGCTGATGAGGATGATCAGTGAGAGGTAGCTGCCGCCGAAGAGGAAGAACAGGACCCACACCGTGCAATGCACAGCCACAAATCCTAAGGCGAGCCAGGGGCGGAAACCTCTGGCCCTGGACGATAACCTGCCGTGCAGGGGGCCTACCAGCACCATGCACACGGTAAACCACGTCAGGGCCCAACCGGCGCTGGTCTTGGAAAATCCCATGCCCGCCGTCATCATGGGCATGCCCCACAGCATGACAAACACGTTGGTGGCGGCAAGACCGACCCAGTGAATGAAGAATGCCTGCCAGGCCACGGGCGAACGGAAAACCTGGGAGAGCAGTGCGCCCATGCTCTCTGGCTGCGCGTTCGGCTTTTCCTTCGGCTTCTTTACGATTCCGAGCGTTTCCGGGGAATCAGCAACTGCCACCGCGGCGGCGACAGCGATGAGAATGCCCACCGCGCCCAAGGTAACGAAGGCCAAGGTCCATCCGCCCCAGCCCAGAAGCATGGCAAAAGGTAGGGCAGAGATAAACTGACCCAGCTGTCCCAGGGAGGAGGTGACCTGCGTGAACATGGGGGTGCGGTGCAGCGGGAACCAGTAAGGCAGGATGCGCATCACCGACAAGAAGGCGGTGGCATCACCCGCGCCGATGAGCAGACGGGCGGCAATGGCTACCCAATAATTGCTGGTGAAACCGAGGCTCACCTGGCCCACGCCCATGATGATGGAACCAATGACTAGCAGGCGCCGCGGGCCGAACTTATCGATGAGCATGCCCGTCGGGATCTGCGCCAGTGAATAAATTCCCAGTTGTACAGAGGTGAAAACAGCAATGCGCGAGGCATCGACCTCGAAGCGATCAATGGCCTCAAGCCCCGCTACGCCAAAAGATGTGCGGCCGGTAATTGCCACGATGTAGACCAACACCGCAGCTACCCACACGGAGAGAGCCTTAGTGGTAATTACATTGCGAGGATGAGGAACCGACATGGCTGATACTTTACGCGTCACCAACTAAGATGCAGGGGGTGAAGTACATTTCGACCCGCGATACCGACCGCCAGCCCGCCTCCTTTACGGATATCCTCCTCGGAGGTCTGGCCCCCGATGGCGGCCTTTACCTGCCGGAAACCTACCCCCGCATCGATGACGCCACCATGACTAACTGGCGCCAGACGCTGGCGGAGGGTGGCTACGCGGCCTTGGCCGCGGAAGTGCTCAAGCTTTTTGTGGATGATATTCCCGCAGAAGACCTCGAAGGAATTGCCCAGCGCGCCTACACCTACCCCAAGTTTGGCCACGAGGAGATCGTCCCCGTCAGCGAACTGGGGGAGGGCCTCTACATTGGCCACCTCTCTGAGGGGCCAACGGCCGCCTTCAAGGACATGGCCATGCAGATGTTGGGCGAACTCTTCGAATACGAGCTGGCCCGCCGCGGCGAAACCCTCAACATTCTGGGTGCTACCTCGGGTGACACCGGTTCCTCGGCGGAGTATGCCATGCGCGGGCGCAAGGGCATCCGCGTCTTCATGCTGACCCCGGCTGGGCGCATGACGCCATTCCAGCAGGCCCAGATGTTCGGCCTGGATGACCCGAATATCTGCAACATCGCTCTGGACGGCGTGTTTGATGATTGTCAGGACGTGGTCAAGGCGGTATCGGCCGACGCCAACTTCAAGGCCGAGAACCGCATCGGTGCGGTGAACTCCATTAACTGGGCCCGCCTCATGGCGCAGGTGGTGTACTACATCAACTGCTACCTCAAGGTCACTACGGAAAACACCGAAAAAGTCTCCTTCAGCGTGCCTACCGGCAACTTCGGCGATATCTGCGCCGGCCACATCGCTCGCCAGATGGGGCTGCCCATCGACCGCCTCATTGTGGCAACCAATGAAAACGACGTGCTCGATGAGTTCTTCCGCACCGGCAGCTACCGTCCGCGCTCCTCGGAGCAAACCCACAAGACCTCGTCGCCGTCGATGGATATTTCCCGCGCCTCCAACTTCGAGCGCTTCGCCTTCGATCTGCTGGGCCGCGATGCCGCACAGATCAAGGAGCTGTTCGGGACGAAGGTGAAGGAAGGCGGATTTAACGTCGATAAGCAGGCACTTGACGCCGCCCACGCGGAGTACGGTTTCCTGTCCGGTTCCTCCACCCACGCGGACCGCCTCGCCACCATTAAGGATGTCCACGAGCGCTACGACGTGCTGGTGGATCCGCACACCGCGGACGGCATCAAGGTCGCCCGCGCGGTACAGGAAGAATATGGGGTCGACACCCCCATCATCTGCCTAGAGACCGCCCTGCCGGTGAAGTTTGCGGAGACCATCAAGGAGGCCATCGGCAGCGAGCCGGAGGTGCCGGAGCGTTTCGCCGGCATCCTGGAGGCCGAGCGCTACGTCACGGATCTGCCCAATGATGCAGCGGCGGTGAAGGACTACATCACGCAGTACATCAGCAACACGGAGGTTTAAGACAATGGGACAGGAACAATTCTCGGGCCCGGAGTACTTCACCGAGTTTGATCCGGAGAAGTTCATCCGCGACATGAAGCAGGTCGCTGAGATGGAGAAAGAAAATAAGGAGAATAAGGCGGACTCGGGTGAGGCTGCATCCGCGACGGAAGACTAGCCGGCGCCTCCTTGGGATACTGAGCACAGCGGGGTTGGCGCTGGCCGGGTGCACCGTGCCGATGGGAGCCGGACCCGTACAGAAGGCAGCCTCCAGCTCAGCTGTCTACTCCACCGTGGCGCCAGCTGAGCCGCAGGTGCATTCGCCGGATTCCTCCCCGGTGCCACCGGGCGCGGCGTTGGATATTTCGACCACGCAGCCCGTGCCCGGCGAAGCCTTTGACTTCAACCTGTGCACGGTTGCGTGGAGCTTCGTGCTTGACGACGCCCGCACCATCGCCGTCACCGCTTCCCATTGCGGTGAGCCGGGGGATACCGTGTGGGCAGGCGCTGCCGACGGTGAATTTGTCTACCCGGCAGAGCCCGTCGGCACCATTATCTACTCCGATCTCAGCGCGCCGGAAACGCACCAGCTGGATTTCGCTTTGGTGGAAATCACCAGGGAGGCTGAGTTTTATGTCCCGCGGGACATGCCCACTACCGTCGTCGCGGCGGATGAACACATGTTGCCTGACAGCGTCTGCAAGCTGGGCCGCATCACCGGTGAGACCTGCGGCCCGCTGACGCACCGTGAGGGGCAGGGCAAACTCCAGTTTGATGACCGCACGGTGGAGACCGTCGCGGCGCGCGCCCAGGTGTGCTCCACACACGGCGATTCCGGCGCTCCGGTATATGGTGCGCCGGGCAGCCCTTATGAGGACGTGATTGTGGGGGTGCTGTCGGGCACCACTGATGCGGCAGCCAGCAGTGAGGGGTGCGCGGATGGTTCGGAAGCACAGATGTCGTTTACACCTGCCTCCGAGATCGAGAAACTCCTGCCGGAGATTCTGGCGTGGGTCTAAGGCGCTAAGATAAAGCCCATGCCTACTCCTGATTTCATTGTGTCCCTGCGTGAGAAAATTGGTCACGACCAGCTCTTTTTGCCCAGTGTGACCGCGGTTATCGTGCGGGCCGTGCCCACGGGGTCCGCTATCTGGGAGTTGCCATCGGTGCTGCTTGCCCAGCGTGCCGATAACGGTGCGTGGGGTCCTATCTCCGGAATCTGTGAGCCGGGTGAGGAGGTCACGGCGACCGCACTGCGGGAGGTCAAAGAGGAAATTGGCCTCGATGGTCGCATCGAAGCGCTCCTCGGCGTGGGCCAGGTCGGCCCCGTGGTCTACCCCAACGGTGATGAGTGCATGTTCATAGATACCGCCATCCGTGTCTCCGTCCCGGATGATGCGGAGCCGGTGATCTCCGATGAGGAGAACGTGGCCGCGCAGTGGTTTTCGGTGGCACAGATGCCGACGTCCGTCAGCGCCCGCCACCGTATGATCATCGGGGATGCTGTGGCGCAGATGAAACATCCGCAGGGCTTCCGGCCGCGGATGGGCTACGTCAAGCGCACCTCTTAATCTGGTTTTAGTGGTTCAACCAGGTGTTTTCTGCTGCCAGCATGGCTGTGGCAAGCGGGGAAAACTGGCCTCCGGCGACATTGGGAGAACGTGTCAATATCATTGGAAATGCATAAAAAACATTGCTATCTGAAACTATCCCGCATAGCTTCAGGGCCATGTTGTCACTCAGATTCAAGAAAGTAACCATCGCCACAACCTTCGCCGCATTCGCTGGCACGGCACTCGGAACCGGGGTTGCCTCCGCAGCAGAGCCTTCTTCTGGAATCTCCTTCGGCTCCAGCTCCGGTGAGCTGGCACAGCTGAGCTCCACACTGTTTGGTAGCTCGAAGCCTGCTCCGGAAAACCCCGAGAACCCAGAAGCACCGGAAGGTTCTGGCCTGATTGAAAAGGTAGAGGACGTGGAGGGCCTCACGGAACCTCTGACGGCTGACCAGGCCAAGGAGGTGCTCAACGGTTCCTTTGCTGCAAAGAAAAACGACGCCATCGGCGTTGGCTTTCAGGAGGATGGAGCGCTAGGGATCGATGACGGCTGCAATGCTGGCGGCGGAACCTATTCCATCGAAGCCGATACGGGCGCCCTAGAAGTCAAGGATCTCATGTCCACCAAGATGGCCTGCGAGCCCGCAGTGATGGCAGACGCCCGTGCCTTCACTTCGATTCTAATGGCGAAGCCGCAGGTCTATGTCATCGATGACAGTACCATTGCATTGGTCAGCCAGGGACACGCGGTGCAGTTTGTCAAGGATGCTGAGCCTGAGAAAACTAAGTAATAACACGTCATCGGTGGCCAACCCCAGTAGGAGGTTGGCCACTTTCTGTGTTTTAGTCTGCGGCCTGTAAGGGGATAGGGGAGTTGTAGAGTTGCCTCAAAGTATCATCGGAAACGCATGAAATGGGTTGATGTTGGCGGCCGCGGCCGATAGCTTCGGAGCCATGATTTCACGCACACTGAAGAAAGTAACCACTGCAACTGCGTTCGTCGCCCTCGCAGGCGGCGTCCTGGGTGCCGGTACTGCCGGTGCGCAAGAGCTGTCCTCCGTCGATTCCCTGCAGTCCAGCCAGATCCAGGAGCTGAGCTCCCGCCTGTTCGGTGACTCCTTCTCTTCCTCGAAGGACTCAGAAGCACCGGAAGGTTCCGGGCTGATTGAGAAGTACGAGGACGTCGACGGCCTGCAGGACAAGCTGCCGGCCGATGAAGCCCAGAAGGTTCTCAACGGCACCTTCACCGCAAAGAAGAACCCAGCGATTTCCGTGACCTTCAATGACGATGGAACCCTAGCCTACAACGATGGCTGCAACTCCGGTGGCGCTAGCTACAAGCTGGATCAGACCGATGCCATTGTGGTGGAGAACCTGAACTCTACGTTGCGCGCCTGCGCCCCTGATGCCATGGCCGACGCCGATGCGCTCAAGGCTATCCTCTCCGCCAAGCCAGTTGTTTTCCCCGTAGAGGGCAACACCTTTGCGTTGGGCAGCCAGGGCCAGGTCATCCAGTTTGAGAAGGCCGAAAACTAAGGCTTGTTAAGCATCCAGTAATTCACGTGGCGGGGCTAGTCCGAGACTGGGCTGGCCCCGCTTGTGCGTGCGCGCCGGCCCTCGAGGAGCCAGCCAACGAAGCGGCAGGAGCAGGCAGACCAGTGCGCGATAAGGAGCACCGGGATGCTGAGCGCGATGACGTCGAGAAGCTCCGAGCCATTCACCAGCGCTACCTGGTGACCACCCATGCTGACCGTTCCCGGTGGGAATGTGCAGGCCCACCACGCGGGCGAGTAATCCACCCAGCGAGCCACGTTGGGGTAGAAGGTGACCATGGCATAAAGCGCGAGGGGGATGGCAATCACCATGGCGGTGAGCCCGTAGTAGACAGAGAAACTACCGGGGTAGAGGATCTGCATGGCGGTAGTGGATTGGCCCACCACGCCCAGCGGCACCCATGCCGTCGCGGAGTTGGCGCCGGTGAGGTTGACTTTGCCGTGCCAAGCAGCCCAATACACGCGGATGAAGATGGGGACCGCAGTGGAGATAGACATGATGAATAAAACGGTGCCCATCACGTGGTAGGCGCGCCCGTAGTCGAGGGCGAGGAAGCCGGCTACGGAGGAGGAAATCATGGGGCCGACCAGCGGCAGGCCCCAGGTAAACCGCGGCTGACCGTCGAAGCGGGTGAGCTGGATGGCCCACGTGATGACGGTGACCGGGCCACCGATCCAGAAGCCCACTAGGCGGAAGGTTCCGATATCCGTCAACCCGGACAGCGCTGCGCCGAGCGCCAGGATGCCGATGAAATACATAGACCACTCGGCCATCGAGGTCCGCGCGAAGCTGGGCTGCCGATACACCGCGAAACCCACCGTCAGTACGAGAAGGATGACGCAGGATAGCGCTGCGAAGATGGCAGAGCCAGTGAGCATGCCTTCCTCAACGAGCAGCCGGGAGACGATGGATGTTCCCATGAGGCTGCCGCCCCACGCGGGGCCGGGCGGTGGTAGTTGGCGGAATCTATCAGTCACAGAGGGGAATAGTAACCATTTACTGCGCACATGTCCCTTGTACTGTGGTTGATCAGCACGTGAGATTGCGCCATTGTGGGCGCGCCAGTAGGGGAGAACACAGTGGGGCTGTTGTATTAGGCGGTGATACGACGACAGGCTCCGACGAATCAAGCGAAACGTCGAAGCCTGTCGTACCTGTCATATCAGTGCAGCTAGGACAGCTTACCTCTAGCAGTCGTAGTACATCTCAAATTCCTGCGGAGTCGGACGCAGGCGCACCGGTGCGATTTCGTTCTCACGCTTGTAGTTGATGTAGGTCTCGATGAGGTCCTCGGAGAAGACATCGCCTTCAGTGAGGAAGTCGTTGTCCTCCTCAAGCGCTGCGATGGACGCCTCCAGGGAGGTCGGTGCCTGCGGAATCGAGGCAGCCTCTGCCGGCGGCAGCTCGTAGAGGTCCTTATCCACCGGGGCGTGCGGCTCAATGCGGTTCTTGATGCCGTCGAGGCCTGCCATCATCATGGCGGCGAAACCGAAGTAGGGGTTGCCGGACGGGTCCGGCGCACGGAACTCAATACGCTTGGCCTTCGGGTTGGAGCCGGTAATCGGGATACGGATGGCGGCCGAGCGGTTGCGCTGCGAGTACACCAGGTTGATCGGTGCCTCAAAGCCCGGAACCAGGCGGTGGTAGGAGTTCAGGGTTGCGTTCGTGAACGCCAGAACCGCCGGTGCGTGGGCCAGGATGCCACCGATGTAGTAGCGGGCAATGTCAGACAGTCCCGCGTAGCCGGCCTCATCGTGGAAGAGCGGCTTGCCATCCTGCCACAGGGACATGTGGGCGTGCATGCCGGAGCCGTTATCGCCGGCCAGCGGCTTAGGCATGAAGGTCACGGTCTTGCCGAACTGCTCCGCGGTGTTCTTGATGATGTACTTGAAGGTCTGAATATCATCCGCCGCGTGCAGCAGGGAGTGGAAGCGGTAGTTGATCTCGTTCTGGCCGCTGCCCACCTCGTGGTGGAAACGCTCGATGACAAAGCCTGCCTTCTGCAGCTGCTCCACCATGGCGTCGCGAACTTCGCCGTGCTTGTCGACGGGCGCCGTAGGGAAGTAGCCGCCCTTCACGCGAGTCTTAAAACCGGTGTTCGGGGTGCCATCGAAGTTGGTCTCGGAACCGCGGTTCCACCAGCCTTCATCGGTATCAACCTCGTAGAAGCCGTGGTTAACGTCGGTGCTGTAGCGCACGGAGTCGAAAATATAGAACTCAGCCTCGGCGCCGAAGTTACAGGTGTCCGCGATGCCGGTGGAAGCGAGGTACTCCTCAGCCTTGCGCGCGATGTTGCGCGGGTCGCGGCTAAAGGGCTCCAAGGTAAACGGGTCGTGGACGAAGAACTTGATGTTCAGGGTCTTCGCGGTGCGGAAAGGATCCACGAAGGCGGTCTTCGGATCCGGCAGCAGCGTCATATCGGACTCATCGATGGTGGTAAATCCGCGGATGGAAGAACCATCAAAGGCGAGGCCTTCGGCAGCTGCGTCTTCAGTAAATTCCTCGGCCGGAATAGAGAAGTGGTGCTCAGTGCCGGGGACGTCCGTAAATCGGATGTCAACGAACTTGACGTCCTCTTCCTTGATGAATGCGATGACGTCCTGGATTGTCTCAAAGGACACGGTGGTCTCCTGTTGGTTGACGTGTAGTACTCCCGACTAGTTTACAGGTATTGGCTTTGTCGCTGGGGTGTCTGGGGCACGTGGAGGCAAATTTTCTGCTTAGCAGAGACGACGGCTAGATTGGTGGGCATGTCTGATAACAACGATGGCTTTGAGAACGGGCAGTGGCCTGGGCAAACAATGGGCTTGCCCAAGGAGGGCTCAGGTTCCCTGGCTTCTGTAATGCGGCGCACTTTTGGCGTTCTCATTGACTGGCTCTTGGCAATGCTGATAGCCAATCTCCTCGAGCTCTTTACGAATTCGCTCGGTGGCCCGGCATTCTTGGGCTATGCGGTGTGGGTAGTCATGGGCATCGTGTGCGGTTGGCTCTTCGCCCGCACCCCGGGCATGGCGCTGCTGGGGATGGGAGTCGCACGTCTTGATGTGCCGGGCTCTTCCGTTGGCTTGTGGCGAGCCGCGGTCCGCACGCTGCTGACTGCTGTGCTGTTCCCCGCGGCGATGGTGGATGCCGACGGGCGTGGCCTCCACGACCGCGCCACCGGCACGGCCGTCATCATGGCCTAAAGCTTGGTCAGCGCTAGCCGGTCGCATCCGCCACAGATGCCCCACAAATGGTAGAACCATCTGACGAAACCTGGTCACGAAGGCTACGACGGTTCTAAAGCAACGAAGAATCGCAAGGTAAAGAAGGGGTCCCTTCCGAGAATCTCGGAAGGGACCCCTTCTTGTGTGGAACGAGGGGGCTTATTGGACCTGACCCCTGTTTGGTAGACACCTGA
>NZ_KV796725.1:0-3042 GCF_001809235.1 Corynebacterium sp. HMSC072A04
AAATCAACGCACTCTAAAACCGGAAGGGCCACTTAACCCCAGAACAACAGACTCGTTTTTCTCGCAGTACTGCGCTCTACTCATGGCTAGGCGGATTTGGGAAATTTGATCGATGGGCTCCTCAAGAAATTATCTGCTCGTCGAGCATTTGTATTTTAGGGGCCGGAGGCATTGGATCTAGCATCGCGTTACAGATGGCCGCAAGTGGAATAGGAAAAATAACTCTCGTTGATTTTGACACTGTCGAGTTGTCCAACCTGAATCGACAAATTGCTTATTCGGAAAAATCTATCGGCAAATTAAAGACTGATGAACTCAAAAATAGGATTAGAGAGTTAAATAGCGATTGCTCAGTACGTACGATCGAGCGAAAAATTGAAGGAGTAGAGGAATTAATTCCCATTTTCAAGGAAGCAGATCTAGCTATAAGAGCAATCGACAACCCACCCGAATCGGCATATTGGGTATCAGAAGCCGCAATAGCCACCAAAAAGCCCTGGATTGACTGCAGCTACGCCGGGCCGATGGCGGTTTGCGCGACTTTTGTCCCCGGAACGACAGGGTGCTACCGATGCCTTCGAGAAAGTGAAAAACAACGGCTGCAACAGAATAATATTTCTGGACTCTACGAGGAAACCCCTCTTGGAATTAACGCTGCGATAGCACCTATCGTGTCAATAGCCAGTGCATTGGCTTCACTCGAAGCCTTAAGGTTCTTAGTCTCAAGAACCAACTTATCTATGGGCAAAGTTCTACATCAAAACCTTGCAGACTATTCAAATCAATATTCCATTGATTTCCCCTCGTCTTGCCAACATTAGCCTTCATGAAAGGACTAAGAAATGGCCACCTTAATGAGTATTCCTGGCTATCGCCGCTTAGTCGGAACAATGGCGTTCAACCAAACTGGTTATGCAATGGCTTCAGTAATAGTTCCACTATTGATTTTTGACATAAGCAAAAACGCCACACTGGCAGGATCAGTATCAGCTTTTGGAACAGGTTCGCTTATTCTTTTGAGCCTGTTTGCCGGTGCATTAACAGATAAGTTTCATCCCTCAGTAGTGCTAAAACTAGTTACTCTCGCTCAAACGATCATTTGGATCAGCATTGCTCTCATGCTCTCCTTTAGTGATCTTCCGTTACTCCCCATAGTTTTATGCATCGTTCTCGCTTCCGCGCTCTCTGCATTCGACGCACCAAGCGAACAAAGTCTCATCAAGCAGATGGTCCCTACAAGCGATCTAGGTACAGCAAATGCTATCGCGCATGGACGTGAATCCACTGCGGAAGTTTTCGGCGGACCGAGCGCCGGACTTCTTTACGGTTTAAACCCCCACTTAGCTCTTTTTGTCCAGGGAGCATTCCATGCCATCGCCTGCGCTCTCGTTCCTCGAAAGCCTAATTCAGCGTCAACAAATCAGCTACCCGAAGAACACGACACAAATGTTTCTGTTCTAAAGTCCTCGACTGATGGGTTCCGTTTTGTATTTAGCCACACAGGGCTGCGCGCAATCACTCTCGTGGCAGCCGTTGCCAACATTCCAATGTCAGCTTTTATCTTGGTACTGATTTTTTCATACCGCGCTACAGGAGAATCTGCATTCATTATCGGTTTGATTTCAGCATCTTTTGGATCCGGTGTCATCGTAGGTTCTTTTTTGGCCAGCAAGCTAGCAGAGGTTGTACCACTAGGAAAACTTGGCACTATAGCTTTACTTACCTTCACAATAAGCCTTATTGTGCTTACCACACTACATAGCAATACGGTCGCCACCATCATTGCTTTGTTTATCGCGGGTCTACCCCTAGCGTCTTTTAATACTGCAATTGGGGCTTTTACTGCCGCCATTACCCCTGACTACCGAATGGGCGCAGTAACCACAGCTTCTACCATTCCTGGAATATTTCTCATGCCATTCGGAGCATTTCTCGCTGGCTTTGGATTTGAGCACTGGGGAGCTTCAACAACACTCGGACTCATTTCAACATTCGCGCTCATTGCCACCATGATGACGCTAACCTCAGCGGTTCGCGGAATACCATTGCTATCTCAACTCGACGAAGTTCAATCCTGATAGTTCCACTCTGCACTGTAATGCTCTTAAAATAAGGATTACCCCATAGAACGATTAAGCCAAATAACTTTCGACGACATATACCTCATCTCCCCGTCCAGTTGGAATGATTGAAACACCGTAATGCTCCCAGACCTAATCAAAATCCAGGACTTCCAGAAAGAGAACTCTGGGCGACTGGTGAGCGACGGTTTCAAGGAGCCCGACCCCCGGAAAGTAGACACCGTGGGGTGAACAAAATGTAGGTGTAAGCCTATCAGGCCTTAAGCGGCTTGGGACTCGAACTCATCGGGGGTTTGGTATCCGCACCATGTGTGCCGACGGCACGTGTTGTAGCGCACGCACCACCGGAATACGTCTCTGCGGCAGATAAGTTGATTGGCGAAGGTCTTTGTATCTTTGAGGACCTCCCGTTTTAAAGCCGCGCTGAACGACTCAGCGAGCGAATTATCCGCGCTGGTTCCCACCGCGCCCATCGACTGGGTAACGCCCAAGCGCCTGCATGTTGCCTGGAACTGCGATGAGGTGTACACGCTTCCGTGATCTGAGTGGAAAATCGCACCGTCTAGACCTCCTCGCAGGTGGGAAGCGTTTTCGAGGGCTTCTTCTACCAGTTCGGTGCGCATGTGATCTGCGATAGCAAAGCCGATAAGTTTGCGGGAGAAACAATCAATAGCTGTTGCTAAGTACATGTTCGTTCCGTCTGCGATCGGCAGATACGTAATATCGCCGACAAGCACACGATTTGCAGCGCAGGCGGTGAAGTCACGGTTCACCAAGTCTGCGAACACGCGCCGGCCTTTGTCGCGCACAGTGGTCTTGACCCTGCGCTTCTTCTGAAATCCGAACAGGTTCTGGGCCCGCATCAAGCGGGCCACCTTTTTGCGATTGATCCGCTTGGCAGGGGTTGTAGCACCGTCGCGACGTGTGGGATCTGGGGTTGCCCGCAAATCGTGGACACGTA
>NZ_KV796726.1:0-318 GCF_001809235.1 Corynebacterium sp. HMSC072A04
GAAGCCGTGTTCTGGAACAGGGGGATCATCAACCACAAGTGTTTCTTTGACTGTTTGATACGGAGTGTATGGGCACACGAGCGAAAACTCAGTCCACTCTGGTCCGTAGAGTTCCTCCAGTGTGATGGACTCAGTAACGGGGATCGCATGTCCCGATCGTCCTAGGGACGCGAGATGAGAAGCCAATGGGTCATTAAAACTACAAGAGGAGAGTGATAGGGAGACAATACTAGTGAACCCTATCCGTGCCATCATGCGTCTCATTAACATAACCTCCTTCTCGTGCCTATCCTAGGAAAGTGTAGATAGCAGTCCAAT
>NZ_KV796727.1:0-2139 GCF_001809235.1 Corynebacterium sp. HMSC072A04
GAGTAAGAAACCGCCGACACCAAACAACAAACCATAACTCAATACACAACAAAGAGAGACCGTTGAAGCATTACTACCGCTTCAACGGTCTCTTTCTTCGTTTTCAAGGTCCGCCCCCAACGACACTGGGGGAGCGACCTCAAATCTCCTTGAGTACCACACCTAGGTCCATAACGCTTTGGCACTATCTTTTCGTCACTTTCGGTGCTTTCTCCTCGCGCTGATACTTTCGAGGAACGTATTTCAGCTACACTAATCAAAATGGTTGAATTAGCGTTCGGCGTTGCTTTTTGCGGGTCTACCCCGGGCTACGAGATTCGGTGGACGGATTCGTCGCTCAGTTTTCTAATGTCACGAGCATTGAGTGGTCATTCGTAGAAGTCCAGTTGGAGGTGTCTTGAGGTGCTCTTAAGGAAAATGCTCTCTCCTGCAACTGTAATCAGAGTGAATGTTCTTGTGGATGCATACGTGACTTCATTTCTTGCAGCTTCTGTAGGTTACCTGACAGTAGAATCTGGTCTTGATGGTCAAGGTGCTTTGCATGCGGTGGGCACGGGCATTGTTATTGGGACAATTCTGTCGTTGCCGCTTGCACGTCTCGGAGATGTCGTGGGCGAAGCTAGGGTTCTCGGCTGTGTGCAGATTCTTCAGGTGGTCGCATATGTTGTTCTTGGAATAATCCCTGGTCAAATCCCATTGATGGGTGCTTTGGTTGGAATCTTTTTGCTTGGAAGGTTTGTTTCGCCTCTGAGAGGTGCTCTTCCTCCACGCTACCTGCAAAAAGAGGAGCTAGTTAGTTTCAAAATTGCATTACGAACAGCTACGTTGACTGTCGTTCTACTTGGGACAGCCACCGTATCATGCGTTCTGCTTTTTGATGTCTCGATTCGAACCTTTGCTTCGTTGCTTGGGAGTTTTGGATATTTTATTTGTATCGCCGCGACGCACGTATTGAAGCAAAATCAAGGGGTCGACGTTGTACGCCGAGCTTCATTTCCCGTCAGATTTTCATTGGCAACAGATGTATGGATTTCTTGTCTAAAAGTCTTTGTTACATTCGCAATTATCACAACCGGTTCCGTTCTAGTGCCGTACATACTGGCGTCCAAGGGAAGTAAGCTTAGTTGGTTGCTATTGTGCTCTGTATTTATAGAAATTGCGATCAATTATGTTATCCAGAAGAACTCTCGCTTCAAGAAAGGAGGTAGGGCTTCAAATTTCGCCTTACTCTTGCTGGCAGTTGCTTTGGGGGTGTTCGGCGGGATTCTCTTAGTTAGCAGTGCTGTGCTCTTACAATCAATGATTGTCTTTTCATTAGCCTTGATGGCGGTATTCTGCTTAATTCATACCGCCCGGACGCTCGCAACTATTATGGCTTGGCAGTTTCAGTATGACAAAGGTGATGATAAAGATCGGACATTTGTAGTAGCTATATTTTCGATGGCGTCAGCTTTTGGTATCGGGTTTGCAAATTTAATAGGTGCAAAAATTTACGAAGTAGTAGGTGTGTAAATTTATAGTGAAGGATATCTTCGAAAGCCCGAGAATTAACAGTAGGAATAGACGTGTGCGCTGGTGCCTATGACATGAATCTTGGATGCAGTGCGCACGAGCGCGAACTTCGACGTACCCATGCGCGAGCCTTAGTAGTCCGTCTGGTCGAGTGAATTAGTCTATTGGCAGTGTCGGTGGCCGTCTATTGGAATGGTTTATTTGCGACCAGCGTTTTAGAACACGTGAATGAATGCGGCGGCTAAGGGGGGCAGGTCTTTCAAATCAGCTTGTACTCCTCCTCGATCTGGAATCATTGGTGACCTTCATGAGTGCACTTCTAAGTCTGCGTTCATAGCCCTGAGGACAAGCAATCACACGGGTTCCTGAACCCCATAACCTCGTCATTTAAGGGACTACATGCCTGACGTTTTAAGTCTTTAGCGCTCCCTTAAATCGTCGGCCACCAGCACTGTATTGATAGCGGGATGTCGTTTCCTTTTCGTGCTTTACAACTAGAATGTAGTCGGTATCAACTCTTGGCGGGATAGCGAAGGAGAACGCGATGAGGTTCCCGCAGACTTCGGCTTCTTTTACTCATTCTTATAACCCGGTCTTGGACATGACCCCTGTTTGGTAGACACCTGA